>NZ_JBSFXG010000020.1:0-182001 GCF_053595235.1 Streptomyces sp. NPDC002520
CTGCAGGGGGGACCCTGTGGGAGAGTAGGACGCCGCCGAACAAATTTTGGGAAAACCCCCGCATCCACGGATGCGGGGGTTTTCTGCGTTCAGGGTCCTTTAGGGTCGAGATATGCGCTACGACCTCATCCTCTTCGACAACGACGGCGTTCTCGTCGACAGCGAGCCGATCTCCAACAGGCTCCTCGCCGAGTATCTGACCGAGTTGGGGCACCCGACGACGTACGAGGACTCCATCCGGGACTACATGGGGGCGGCGATGCACCGGATCCACGACCTGGTGCTGGAGCGGACGGGACAGCGGTTGCCGGACGACTTCGACGACGTCTTCCACGCGCGTGTGTTCGCCGCGTTCGAGCGGGAGCTGAAGCCCGTGGCCGGCGTCGCCGACGTACTGGAGAAGCTGGCCGCCGACGGGGTGCCGTACTGCGTGGCGTCCTCCGGGAGTCATGAGCGGATCCGGGTGGGGCACCGGACGACCGGGCTCGACCGGTGGTTCACCGAGGACCGGATCTTCAGTTCCCAGGACGTCGGGCGGGGCAAGCCGGCGCCGGATCTCTTCCTGTACGCGGCCGAGCGGATGGGCGTCGCCCCGGAACGCTGTGCGGTCGTGGAGGACTCCCCGCTGGGCGTGCGGGCGGCCGTGGCGGCCGGGATGGACGTGTACGGGTTCACCGCGATGACGCCGGCCGAGCGGCTCGCGGGAGCCGGGCAACTCTTCTCCAGCATGGGGGAGTTGGCTGAGCTGCTGGTATGACCGCTGCCATCGGTCGGTGGCTGACAATTGTCATGCGGACCTCCGGACGATCGTTTCTACTGGTGGACACCCTCCGGCCGCGAAGCTGAGGGCATGGCGAAGAACGAGGGCACCAAGAACCCGAGCGTGCTGGACAACTTCAAGCCGCTGCTCCTGGATGTCGGGCTGCCGCTCGGCTCGTACTACCTCTTCAAGGACGCTCTTGGGATGAGCACCTTCGCGGCGCTCGCCTGGAGCAGCGTCGTGCCGGCGGTGCGGACCGTGTGGGGGCTGGTGAGGGAGCGCAGGACGAACGGGCTGGCCGGGCTCATCCTGGTCGTCAACGTCCTCTCGCTGCTGCTCAGCTTCGTGTCCGGCGACCCTCGGCTCATGCTCGCCAAGGACGGCGCGGTCAGCAGCACGGTCGCCCTGGGCGTCCTGGTGTCCGTGGCCCTCGGCCGCCCGATGATGACCGCGGGCATGAAGCCCTTCCTGGTGAAGGGCGACGCGGCCAAGGAGGCCGCCTGGGAGCGGCTGGCGTCGGGGGCGGCGGTCCACTCGGCCGCGTTCCTGCGCAAGGAGCGGACGTTCTCCGTGGTGTGGGGGGTGGCGCTGCTCGCCGAGTGCGTGGCGCGGGTCGTGGGGGCGTACACGATCCCCGTGGACACCATGGTCTGGCTGGGTGGGGTCATGATGGCCGGCGTGCTGGTGGTCACCTTCGTGATCAGTGGCGCTCTCGCCGCCGGGCCGATGGAGCACATGCTCGCCGACGAGGTCGAGGCCCAGGAAGCGGCCGCCGGGACCGCTCGGACCGCTCGGACCGCCCAGACCGCCGGGTCCGGGGTCGTCGTCGCCGCCTGATCCGCTCCGCCGGGTCAGGACGGACGCCCACGCCGCCGAAGTTGAAGAAAATTCATCTTTGGCTGGATCTACCCACAGGTAGCTTGGGGCCCTAGGCTCGCCGCCATGACAGATGTGCTGCGGCGCGGTAGGGCCTCGTTGGCGTTCAGTTTCTTCGCCCAGGGCGCCACCTTCGCCCTCCTCGTGACCCGCATCCCGGCCATCCAGGACCGGTACGGAATCTCCGACGCGCTGCTGCCGGTCTTCCTGGCCGCCGTACCGATCCTCGCCGGGGTCGGCAGCGTGAGCACCGAGCAGCTGGTGAAGCGGATACGGCCCAGCCGGCTGCTGCGCTGGTCGCAGCCGGTGGTGCTGCTGGCGCTGCTGGGGGCCGGGTCGGGTGACCGGATGGCCGGGGTGGCGGTCGCGCTCGGCGCGTTCGGGCTGGCCGTCGGTGCGCTGGACGCCTCGATGAACATGCTCGGGGTGAGTCTCCAGCGGGCGTACGGGCGCAGCATCATGCTCAGCTTCCACGCCGCCTACAGCCTGGGTGGCATCCTCGGGGCCTCGCTGGCCTGGGTGGGGGCGCACTGGCATCTGGCGCTGTGGGTGTCGTATCTGCCGGTGGTGGCCGTGCTGTTGCCGGCGACGCTGGTGGCGAGCCGGTGGTACGTGGACGGGGATCCGGCGCCCGCGGCGGAGCGGGCCGCCGGGCAGGGGCAGGGCGGGGGCGTGGTCTTCAAGCTGCTGCTGCCGCTGTGTCTGGTGATGACCTTCGCGTACATCGGGGACTCGACCGTCTCCAACTGGAGCGCGAAGTACCTGAAGGACGTGCTCGGGAGCTCGGAGCAGCTGGCGACCGTACCGTACAACGTGTACATGGTGACCACGCTGGTCGGGCGGGCCATCGGGGACCTCGGGGTGCGGCGGTTCGGGGCCGTGACGGTCGTACGGCTGGGGACGCTGGTGGCGGCCGGCGGGTTCGCGGTGGTGGCGTCGGCGCCGGGGGCCTGGGTGGGGATGCTCGGATTCACCCTGCTGGGGCTCGGGCTGTGCGTGCTGGTGCCGCAGACGTTCGCGGCGGCGGGCCGGCAGGCTTTTGAAAATCACGGCCCGGGGGCTTCGGACGCGGCCGTCGCGCGCCTGAACATCTTCAATTACGTGGGCTTTCTGGTCGGTTCGCCGCTGGTGGGGGCTTTGGGCGAGGCGTGGAGCTATCGGGGGGCGATGCTTGTGCCGATGGTGTTGGTGCTGGTGACGTTGGTGTACGCCAGGTCGTTCGCCCCTCAACCGGACCGATACGGTGGCGGGCATGAGCGGCCGCGCACAGCTGATGTGGGACCAGGCAGTAACGGGCTATGACTTCGGCCCGGACCATCCGATGGATCCGGTCCGGCTGGAGCTGACCCGCAAGCTCGTGGCGGCTTTCGGGCTGGACCGCGAGCTGGAGGTCGTCGCGGCGAAACCGGCCGGGGACTCGACGCTGCGGCTGGTCCACCGTGAGGACTACATCGACGCGGTGAAGGCCGCGTCGGCGGATCCGGGGTCGGCGGGCGGGGCGTACGGGCTCGGCACGATGGACGATCCGGCCTTCGCCGGGATGCACGAGGTGTCCGCGCTGATCGCCGGGCAGTCCGTGGGCGCCGCGGAGGCGGTGTGGCGGCGGGACGTCGAGCACGCCGTGAACTTCGCGGGCGGGCTGCATCACGCGATGCCCGGGGGCGCGTCGGGGTTCTGCATCTACAACGACGCCGCCCTGGCGATCGCGCGCCTGCTGGAGATGGGGGCGGAGCGGGTCGCGTACGTGGACGTGGACGTGCATCACGGGGACGGGGTGCAGGCCGCGTTCTGGGAGGACCCGCGGGTGCTGACGATCTCGCTGCACGAGCATCCTCGTACGTTGTTCCCGCAGACCGGGTGGCCGCAGGAGACCGGGGCCGGGGCGGGGGAGGGGGCGGCGGTGAACGTCGCCCTGCCGGCCGGGACCGGGGACGCGGGGTGGCTGCGGGCGTTCCACGCGGTGGTGCCGGAGCTGCTCGCGGAGTTCCGGCCGCAGGTGATCGTGACGCAGCACGGGGCCGACACGCACTTCGAGGATCCGCTGGCGCACCTCGCCGTGTCGCTGGACGCGCAGCGGGCCGTGCAGGTGGCGTGCCATGAGCTGGCCCACGAGTACGCCGGCGGGAAGTGGGTCGCTCTCGGCGGCGGCGGGTACGCGGTCGTGGACGTGGTGCCGCGGTCGTGGACGCATCTGGTGGGGATCGCCGCGGGGCGGGAGGTCGCTCCGGAGACGGAGATTCCCGAGGGGTGGCGGCAGGAAGTGTTCGCCCGGACCCGCCAGTCAGGGCCGCGACGGATGACGGACGGGCGGTGGCCGGTGTCCTTCGCCGCGTGGGAGGCGGGCTACGACCCCGCCGACCGCCTCGACCAGGCCGTGCTCGCCACGCGGCGGGCGGTGTTCCCGATGCGGGGGCTGCTGGCGTAGGCGGTCGGGAGGGCGCCCGGGGCGATCGGTGGCACCCGGGGCAATGGGTGGCAGCGTCCGAGGCAGTGGGTGGATGCGGGCCGGGGCGATCGGTGGAGGCGGGCCGAGGCGATCGGTGGCAGCGTCCGGGGCAGTGGGTGGATGGGGGCCGGGGCGATCGGTGGCAGCGTCCGGGGCAGTGGGTGGCAGCGTCCGAGGCAGTGGGTGGATGCGGGCCGAGGCAGTGGGTGGATGCGGGCCGGGGCAATCGGTGGATGCGGGCCGAGGCGATCGGTGGCAGCGTCCGGGGCAGTGGGTGGCAGCGTCCGGGGCAATCGGTGGAAGCAGGCCGGGGCAATTGAGAACGCGCCCGAGGTAATCGGGAAGATGTCCGCGGAGGTCAGGAATGCGTCCCCGGAAGTCTGGAATGCGCCCGAGAAAGAGATGCGGTTGGGCCAACCGTGCGGTTTTCCGGGATCCCCGCCCTGCGACACCCCCCAATGAGTCACCATCGCACCCGTGTTGACCTTCGATGCCCTCCGCGCACATCTGTTGGATGCCCGGCTGGCCGGGGTGGTCGGAACGTCTCGGGAGGTCAGTCTTCGGAGTTATCGGCTGTTCGCGGCGCGGGACCCACGGGCTCTGATCGGGATCGATCCCGAGGGCATCTGGGGGCCGCGGGAATTGCTCGCTCTGATGGCGGACAAGTGCGGGGTGTCGGCCGATCCGCGGCACACCTCGGGATGGGACATGATCGACCCGGAGCGGACGCTGGCCGCGCTGGACGCGTTCGCCGAGCGGATCCGGGGTGCCGCACGCGGCGGTGTTCCGGTGCTGTTCGGCACGGGGCACCCGCACCGGCTGCTCGGGTTCTACGCAGCGCTGGCAGACGCGCTGTCGGCGGCGGGATGTGAGGTTCTCACCCCGGCGCAGGGTCGCTGTGTCGACATATTGACCCGGTTCGGTCTACGCACGCATCATCTGGACTACGTACGAGGTGTTGCGTTGGTGCGGGAACCCGAGGGCGAGCGCCCCGGTTGTGAGCCGGGGGTCCACAGTCATTCGCCGCTGCCGGTTCGGCTCGCGCTGGCCGCCGCCGCCGAGGCCGGCGGGCCGCTGCCCGGACTGGTGATCGGTGATCATGGCTGGGTCTGCGGCGCAGGTCAGCTGGGGTTCGAGGCGATCGGGCTGGCGGACACGGACGATCCCGCGCCGTTCGTCGGCGAGGCCGAGGGCTCCGTGGCCGTCGTCGTTCCGCTTGACGACGGGGTGCAGTCCAGTCATTACGGTCCGCTTACCCGCTACGTACTCAAACGAGCATGTCTGTCACAGTAGGCCTGCGATGGGTGCACCTCTTCCCCACTCGCATCACCCGCCCCTACATTGGGGAGTGAGCACGCAGCGACGAAGAGTCACCGGAAGGGGAAGCCGGTGGCCGTCGAGTGCGGAAGGTTCAGGTGTGTCATGGCTGCAGCTGGCGAGAGGCCTCTGAACGAGGTTCAGTTCCTTACCGTGGCGGAGGTCGCCGCGGTGATGAGGGTGTCGAAGATGACCGTGTACCGGCTGGTGCACAGCGGTCATCTGCCCGCGATCCGGGTGGGGCGGTCCTTCCGTGTCCCCGAGCAAGCGGTCCACGAGTACCTTCGGGAGAGTTTTGTGGGGGTGGAGACGGCCTGACGGCGCTTCCGGGAGGCCCGGAAGGCACCTCGATTACAAGCTCAACGCTCGAGCGGGTAGGCTAGCCCCTCGTAGGTCGTGTGGGCCCATGGCGCCCAAACAACCGAGTGATGAGAAGTGAGCGAGGGTAGTCGTGGGCTCTGTTATCAAGAAGCGGCGCAAGCGGATGGCCAAGAAGAAGCACCGCAAGCTGCTCAAGCGCACGCGCGTTCAGCGCCGCAACAAGAAGTAGGCGGCGTCGCGAGAGCGTGTCTCTGTGGCCCCCCGTCCTGGTGACGGGGGGCCACAGTCATGTCCGGGCTGCCGGGCATATTCCGACTGGGGAATTTCCGTCGCCTCGTGCATCGCGTGGTCATCACAGCGCAACGTCTACCCGCTAAGTTGGCGCACACGGGGAAACGCGGGCTGGGACCAGCTTTCGCACGAGGTCGGGAAGGAAGGCGCTGATCTTGGGGAAGGTCGTGCTCGTCACCGGAGTGGCCCGGCAGCTGGGCGGCCGTTTCGTGCGCCGGATCCAGCGGGACCCGGAGGTCGACCGGGTGATCGCCGTGGACGCGGTGCTGCCGGCGCACCAGTTGGGCGGGGCCGAGTTCGTCCAGGCCGACATCCGGCAGCCGACGATCGCCCGGGTGCTCGCGGAGACCGGCGCCGACACGGTCGTCCACATGGACGTGACCGGCATCGCGCTGGGCGGCGGCAGCCGGGCCTCGGTCAAGGAGACCAACGTCATCGGCACCATGCAGCTGCTCGGTGCCTGCCAGAAGTCGCCGAACGTGCGGCGTCTGGTCGTGAAGTCCAGTACGAACGTCTACGGGTCCGCGCCACGCGATCCGGCCGTCTTCACCGAGACGACCTCGGCCAAGTCGCTGCCCAGCGGCGGGTTCGCCAAGGACGCCGTCGAGGTCGAGGGGTACGTGCGCGGGTTCGCGCGGCGGCGGCCGGACGTCGCCGTGTGCGTGCTGCGGTTCGCCAACATCCTCGGGCCGACCGCGGACACCCCGCTCGCCGCGTACTTCTCGCTGCCGGTCCTGCCGACCGTGTTCGGCTACGACCCCCGGCTTCAGTTCGTGCACGAGGACGACGTCGTCGAGGTGCTGCGCATCGCCGCGCACGAGCCGCGCCGGTCCACGCTCAACAGCGGAACCTTCAACATCGCCGGAGACGGGGTGCTGTTGCTGTCGCAGTGCTCGCGGCGGCTCGGCCGGCCGACGGTGCCGCTGCTGCTGCCCGCGGTCACCTGGACCAGCTCCCTGGTGCGGACGCTCGGCATGAGCGACTTCTCGCCGGAGCAGATCCGGCTGCTCACGCACGGGCGAGTGGTGGCCACCGACCAGATGCGCGAGACCCTGGGATTCACGCCCAGGTACACGACGGCTGAGACGTTCGCGGACTTCGCGCGCAGCCAGGGCCCGGGGCTGCTGCCGCCGGAGGCCCTCGCCACGGCCGTCGACCGGATCGCCGCGCTGTCCGCGCAGAGCGGCGGCCACACCCCGAAGCACAGCGCCGACTGAGGAGCGCAGCAACCATGGCGGACGCCAAGGTCATTCCGTTCGACGACGACCGCTCCCGCGGGAGTGCCGTGCCGCGCCCGGCCCGGCGCCGGGGCGCGGGCGGCAGGCGCGGCGGCGCCGGGGAGGTCGCGCCGGCCGGTTCGGTCCAGCCCCTGCCCACCAGGAGCGTTCCGCAGGATGATGATCCCGTGACCCAGGAGGAACAGCCGCCGGCCGAGCCGCACGACGACGGCGGACTGGAGCGGCGCGTCGCGAGCGGCCTGGCCTTTCTGCGTCGCCGGCTGACCGGCGACTACGAGGTCGACGACTTCGGCTACGACGAGCAGCTGACCGACCAGGTCCTGATGTCGCTGCTGCGGCCGGTGTACGAGAAGTACTTCCGGGTCGAGGTGAAGGGCATCGAGAACATCCCGGCCGAGGGTGGTGCGCTGATCGTCGCCAACCACTCCGGGACGCTGCCGCTGGACGGCCTGATGATGCAGGTCGCCGTCCACGACCACCACCCCGCCGGCCGGCATCTGCGGCTGCTCGCGGCCGACCTCGTCTTCGTGCTGCCGGTGGTCAACGAACTCGCCCGCAAGCTGGGCCACACCCTCGCCTGCTCCGAGGACGCCGAACGGCTGCTGGGGCAGGGGGAGCTCGTCGGCGTGATGCCGGAGGGTTTCAAGGGCATCGGCAAGCCCTTCGGTGAGCGGTACAAGCTCCAGCGGTTCGGCCGGGGCGGTTTCGTCTCCACGGCGCTGCGTCAGGGCGCTCCGATCATCCCGTGCTCGATCGTCGGGGCCGAGGAGATCTATCCGATGATCGGCAACGCGAAGACCCTGGCGCGGCTGCTGGGCTTCCCGTACTTCCCGCTGACCCCGACGTTCCCCTGGCTCGGCCCGCTCGGCGCGATCCCGCTCCCCACCAAGTGGACGATCCAGTTCGGCGAGCCGATCCCGACGGACGGCTATCCGCCGGAGGCGGCGGACGACCCGATGCTGATGTTCAACCTGACCGACCAGGTCCGCGAGCAGATCCAGCACACGCTGTACAAGCTCTTGGTGCAGCGGCGGTCGGTGTTCTTCTGAGTCCTGGCCGTCCGCGTCCTGGTCGTCCGCGCGCAGGGCGCCACGGAGCCCCGCGCGCAGGGCGCCACGGCGCTCTTCGCACGGACGGCATTGCCTGTACGTACGACGATGGGGCGCCCCTGCTCGGAAAGGGGCGCCCCACCGCGTCGTTGCCGTACGGGCTAGTTCGCGTCCTGGCTGTCGATGCCCAGGCCGGGGAGAAGCCCTGGCAGGAGCGGTGGCAGGGTGATGTCCGGCTGGGCCGTCGGCGACTTGCCGGTGGACGGTGAGCTGCCTTCGGAGCCGGTCTTCGGCGGGTCGAGCAGGCCGCCCGTGGTGCCCCCGATCAGGCCGTCGTCGGCGGCGCCCGTGGCCGAGCCGCTGGGGCTGCCGGGATTCGCGTGCTTGCCGGAGGGCGGCGTGTCACCGCTGCTCGGGGCCGTCGACCGGTGGGTGCCGGACGAGGCGTCGGAGGATGCCGAGCCGGAACCCTGCCGTGTGCCGTCGCCGGGTTCGGAGGACGGCGGCGGGAGCAGCGACTGCAGCGGGCCGACCTCTTGGTCTATGGCGTCGAAGACGGACGACACCTGGTCCCTGACGTCCCCCAGTTGCACGGGCAGCCTGTCGCTGAGCGCGCTCCAGACCTGGCGGTGGGACCGGGAGAAGGCGGAGAGTGCCTGGATGGGGCCCAGGGACTCGGGGTCGGCCTCGTAGGCGGCGTGCAGCAGGCGGTGCCCTTCGGTCACGTCGTGCTGCATGCCGGACAGGGTGTGGCGGATCTCGCCGATGGACTCGTGGTCGAGCTGACCACCGCGGTCGCGCTCCATGAGCCGGCGGGCCTCGCTCAGCCGGGTGGAGGCCTGGTCGAGGTAGGTCTGGCCGCGCTCACCGTCGCCGTCGCTCAGGTAGTTGAGCCTGAAGTCCTCGATGCCGCGTTTGAGGCCGTACAGCGAGTCGCCGGGCAGCGAGTCGGAACTCGCGGCGGCCACTCCGCCGAAGGCCCCGGCGGCCACGCCGACGCTGAGCCCACCCGCGGTGAGTCCCTTGGCCAGCCGGGAACGCGGTCGCAGTTTGCCCAGCGAACTCGCCCGGTGCGCGCCCCGGCCCCGCGACCTCTGCCCCGGCACCGACGCATCCGCCGCCGTGCCCTCCTGGAGCATGGCCTCCATCGCGGCCACCAGCTGGGCGCGCTGGACGGCCTTGACCTCGGGGTCGAGCTGCGGCCTGGGCAGTGCACCGAGATCCGCCGCGAGGGCCAACAACTCGCCCTGTTGCGTCTGTTCCTCGGGCGTCGGCGGTGATGCCGACGGTGCTGTGGACTGCTCGGCCGCCGTGTCCCGGTCGGACTGCTCCTCCAGGGCCTGGGCGAAGGCGTTCGCCCGCCGGTGGGTTGATACGTTCGCGATCACAGGCGGCACCTCCTCTCGTCATGACGGTCGACTCCCCAGGGGGTCCTGAGGGTTGCACGCCCACGACCACTTCCACACGATCGAGTGATCGGGGTCGGCCGGGACGTGACCACAGGGAGCCTGTATCCCGCACAACGAGCGGCTCGGCACTTGGGTTACGGACGCCGGATGATCCGATCAGAAAGTCAACACGCTTTCACCGAACGTGAGTTGACAGTCACTGGGTGTGGTGGCGGCGGCGTGGGTGCGGCTCAGCGTGCGTCGTCCGGCAGGAGCCGGGCGAGGGTACGGACGGCCCGGTACTGGAGCGTTTTGATGGCCCCCTCGTTCTTGCCCATCACCCGGGCGGTCTCGGCGACCGAGAGGCCCTGGAGGAAGCGGAGCGTCACACACTCCTGCTGCTGGGGATTGAGCCGGCGTACGGCGTCCAGCAGGGCGGCGTTGGAGAGGGACTCCAGGACGGAGTCCTCCGGGGAGCGCTCGACCTCGTTGGCGTCGAGCATCTCGCCGGTGGTGACCTCCAGGCGGAAGCGGCTGGACTTGAAGTGGTCGGCGACGAGGTTGCGGGCGATCGTCACCAGCCAGGCGCCGAAGTCGCGGCCCTGCCAGGTGAAGGTGCCGATACGGCGCAGGGCCCGCAGGAAGGTCTCACTGGTGAGGTCCTCGGCGGTCGCCTTGCCGCCCACCCGGTAGTAGATGTACCGGTACACCGTGTCGCTGTACTGGTCGTAGAGCCGCCCGAAGGCCTCGGCCTCCCCCGCCTGGGCGCGCTCGACGAGGTCCATCATCCGGGCGCTGTCGCTGTCGGCGGCAGGGCGGCGGGCGGTGGCGGTGCCGGCGGAACGGCCGCGTCTGCTGACGGCGGCGCTCCCTTCGGCCAGTGCGTAGCACGGGCCTACGGGCGCGGCGGTGGCGAAGGCGGGGACGGCGTACGCGGTCGGGACGAGGCCGCGCAGCGTCTCTTTGACCGTTGAGACTGTTGCGCGCAGCGTAGCCAGGCCCGAGGCGTCAACCCCGACGTGTGGGTACACGGGACTCCCAGAGGCAGAGCTTCCATCACGTGCAGTGCGGGACCGTTCACCCGTCGTGGCGACGGATGGGTACCGGTTTGCGTCTGAGGAGAATAACGCTTCGTGCAGGCGCTGCTACGCCGAGTTGCTCAAATCGTCGATTGCGTCGCTTATGTTGCCGATTGACGGCTCATCAAGTTGCGAGATGTGACCGGTTGTTGATCGGAACGACGCCGGTTTCTGCGAAAGCTGGGGCGTGTTGGGCAGGCGGCGCCATAATTCGGGCGCGCGGGTGTGGGGATGGGCGTTTCGGGGCAGGGCGGACCCCACCCCGCACCCGGTGTACGGCGTCAGCTGCTGCGCAGGGTCACCGGCGACGCCGGCTCAGGGCGATGGCCGCGGCCGTGCCGCCGGCGACCGCGCCCACGCCCGCGGCGGCGGGGATGCCGACCTTCGCCGCCTTGCGGCCGGTGCGGTAGTCCCGCAGGCGCCAGTCCTTCTCGCGGGCGTGTCTGCGCAGCTTGGAGTCGGGGTTGATGGCGTAGGGGTGGCCGACCAGGGACAGCATCGGGATGTCGTTGTGGCTGTCGCTGTAGGCGGCGCAGCGGGAGAGGTCGAGGCCCTCCGCCGCGGCGAGGGCGCGTACCGCCTCCGCCTTCGCCGGGCCGTGCAGCGGCTCGCCCACCAGCTTGCCGGTGTAGACGCCGTCGACCGACTCGGCGACCGTGCCGAGCGCACCGGTGAGGCCGAGGCGGCGGGCGATGACCTGGGCGATCTCGACGGGTGCGGCCGTGACCAGCCAGACCTTCTGGCCGGCGTCCAGGTGGGCCTGGGCCAGCGCCCTGGTGCCCGGCCACATGCGGTCGGCCATGTACTCGTCGTAGATCTCCTCGCCGATCGTCTCCAGCTCGGCGACGCGGTGACCCTTCACGATGGACAGCGCGGAGTCCCGTACGTCCTGCATGTGGTCGGGGTCCTCGACCCCGGCGAGCCGGAACCAGGCCTGCTGCCAGGCGAACCGGGCCAGGTCGCGGGTCTCGAAGAACTTCCGCTTGTACAGGCCCCGGCCGAAGTGGAAGATCGCGGCGCCCCGCATCACGGTGTTGTCGAGATCGAAGAAGGCGGCGGCCCTGTCGTCGCCGATCACCGGGAACTCCGGTTCCTGGTCGGCGGCCTGCTGGGCGTCCTGCGCCTCCTGCGCCTCCTGCGAGGACTTGCGGGCGGCCTCCGCCGAGGCCTCGCCTGCCAACACGCTCCGCGCCGTGGCGGAGCGCCTACGGGGAGTGAGCCATCCGAGAGCGGCCATGCGGTGAGCATAGCCAGTCGGTTGGGCACTTCCGGAGTCGAGAGGTTTGAACGGTGTGAACTCTCCGCGACCGCGTCGTTAAAGGAAGCGCGAGAATGGCCGGCATGAGCCCTCTCTTCCGGCGCAAGGCCGCACCTCAGGAGCGGTTGGTCACCCTCATCCGCAAGCCCGGCTGCCATCTGTGCGACGACGCGCAGACCGTGATCGAGAAGGTCTGCGGCGAACTCGGCGTCCCCTGGGAGCAGAAGGACATCACCCAGGACCCGGAGCTGCACGACCAGTACTGGGAGCAGATCCCCGTGGTCCTCGTCGACGGCCGCCAGCACACCTTCTGGCGGGTGGACGAGGGGCGTCTGCGCAAGGAACTGACCGGGGGCTGACCCAAGCCCCGACCGGAAGTGACCGCTGATCGACCGGAAGGCGGCCGGGCGATGGCCATGAGATGAACGGTGACTGACTGGGCAGTACAAGTCGGGGTCGAATGTCGCTTAGGATCGACGATGGTCTGGTCTCGGGGGCGTGATTCATGAGGAGTGTGTCGCTTTGCCCCCTGGCAGGGTCCCGGGATCGACGCGCGTGACCCCGGTCACGTTCGCCGGGCAAAACGGACACCATCTTTGTGCACGCGTTCACAAAGACATAGCCTGCTGTCGACGGGGCGGTCTGGGGACGTATGACCGCCTGCAGCCCCGCTCTACCCGCAGGAGCACCGTGGCAACTGGCCGAACACACCGACCGGCGACCCGTAGCCGAGGGATTCCCGAGGCCACCGTCGCCAGGCTTCCGCTGTACCTCCGAGCCCTGACCGCACTGTCGGAGCGCTCGGTGCCCACGGTCTCCTCCGAGGAACTGGCCGCGGCCGCGGGGGTCAATTCCGCCAAGCTGCGCAAGGACTTCTCCTACCTGGGCTCCTACGGAACGCGCGGTGTCGGCTACGACGTGGAGTACCTCGTCTACCAGATCTCCCGCGAACTCGGCCTGACCCAGGACTGGCCGGTCGTCATCGTCGGTATCGGTAACCTCGGCGCCGCCCTCGCCAACTACGGCGGGTTCGCCTCCCGTGGCTTCCGGGTCGCCGCGCTGATCGACGCCGACCCGGCGATGGCCGGAAAGCCCGTCGCGGGCATCCCCGTCCAGCACACCGACGACCTCGAGAAGATCATCAAGGACGACAGGGTCTCCATCGGCGTCATCGCCACCCCGGCCGGCGCCGCCCAGCAGGTCTGCGACCGGCTCGTGGCCGCCGGGGTCACCTCCATCCTGAACTTCGCGCCGACCGTGCTGTCCGTCCCGGACGGCGTCGACGTGCGCAAGGTCGACCTCTCCATCGAGCTGCAGATCCTCGCCTTCCACGAGCAGCGCAAGGCCGGCGAGGAGACCGCCGCCGGCGACGGCGCGCTGCCCGCCGCCACCACCCGCGAGGACGCCGACCAGGGACCCGACGGGGACGTACCCGCCGTGATGCCGGCATGAGCCTTCTCGTCGTCGGCCTGAGCCACCGCAGCGCACCCGTGAGCGTCCTGGAGCGGGCCTCGCTGAACGCGGACGCCCAGGTCAAGCTGTCCCACGACACGGTCGCCGCCGAACCGGCCACCGAGGCCGCCGTCCTCGCCACCTGCAACCGCATCGAGCTGTACGCCGACGTGGACAAGTTCCACGCCGGGGTCGCGGAACTGTCCACGCTGCTCGCCCAGCACAGCGGCGTCGGCCTGGAAGAGCTCACGCCCTACCTGTACGTGCACTACGAGGACCGCGCCGTCCACCACCTGTTCTCGGTGGCCTGCGGACTGGACTCCATGGTCGTCGGCGAGGGCCAGATCCTCGCCCAGATCAAGGACTCCCTGGCCCGCGCCCAGGACCTGCACAGCGCCGGCAAGCTGATCAACGACCTGTTCCAGCAGTCCCTGCGGGTCGGCAAGCGCGCCCACTCCGAGTCCGGCATCGACCGCGCCGGCCAGTCCCTGGTCACCTTCGGCCTGGAGCAGCTGGCCGCGGGCGGCGACGTCCGGGACTGGGCCGCGGGCAGGAAGGCGCTGGTCATCGGCGCCGGGTCGATGTCCTCACTGGCCGCCGCGACCCTCGCGCGGGCCGGGGTCGCCGAGATCGTGGTCGCCAACCGCACCTTCGAGCGCGCCGAGCGGCTCGCGCACCTGCTCGAAGAGCAGTACGGACACGGCCGCGCCGAGGCCGACGACAACGCGGTGACGGCCCGTGCGGTACGGATGGACGCCGTACCGCACGAGCTGACACGTGCCGACGTCGTCGTCTCCTGCACCGGCGCCACCGGCCTGGTACTGACCGCCGAGGCGGTCGCGCAGGCCGTCGAGGGCCGCGTCGGCGAGCCCGTCGCCGACACCGCTCCCCCCGCACTGAAGCCCGCCGCCCCGGCGGCGCCCGCCGGCACCGGAACCGAGGACGCCTGCCCGGTGGACCTGGCCACCGTCCAGGGCGCGACCGGCTTCTCCGTGATGGGCGAGGCCGCCGTGGCCGGCATGGACGCGGCCACCCTGGAGCAGCACGCGGCCTGGGTCGCGGGCGGCACCGTGGACCGGCGCGAGGGCTCGCGCCGCGCTGCCGAGACCGAGGCCCGTACCCCCGAGGACGACGCCGAGCTGATCAGCGCGCTCGCCGCGACCGCGGCCACCGTCGGCCGCGTCCCCGAGCACCGCAAGCCCGAACCGGTCGCCGAGATCCCGCGCCCGGCTCCGGCCGTGTACCTCCTCGACCTCGCCATGCCCCGCGACATCGACGCGGCCGTGCACCGGCTGCCCGGGGTGCGGCTCGTGGACATCGAGTCCCTCGCCGAGGCCTCCGCCGACGCGCCGATGGCGGCCGACGTGGACCAGGTCCGGCGTATCGTCTCCGACGAGGTCGCGGCCTTCGGCGCGGCACAGCGGGCGGCACACATCACGCCGACCGTCGTCGCGCTGCGCACCATGGCCGCCGACGTCGTCGCGGGTGAGATCGCGCGCCTCGACGGCCGCCTGCCCGACCTGGACGAACGCCAGCGCGGGGAGATCCGCCAGGCCGTGCACCGGGTCGTGGACAAGCTGCTGCACGCGCCGACCGTACGGGTCAAGCAGCTCGCGGCCGAGCCCGGCGGCGCCGGGTACGCGGACGCGCTGCGCACCCTGTTCGACCTCGACCCCGAGACGGTCGCCTCCGTCTCCCGGGCCGAGGACAGCACAGACGAGAAGGACCGACCGGCATGAGTGAGAAGGCACCACCACTGCGACTGGGGACACGGCGGAGCAAGCTCGCCATGGCCCAGTCCGGACAGGTGGCACAGGCCGTGAGCCAGGTGACCGGCCGGCCCGTCGAACTGGTCGAGATCACCACGTACGGCGACGTCTCCCGCGAGCACCTCGCGCAGATCGGCGGCACCGGCGTGTTCGTCACGGCGCTGCGCGACGCGCTGCTGCGGGGGGAGGTCGACTTCGCGGTTCATTCGCTCAAGGACCTGCCGACCACGCAGCCCGAGGACCTGGTCCTGGCAGCCGTCCCGGTGCGCGAGGACCCGCGGGACGCGATCATCGCCCGGGACGGGCTGAAGCTCACCGACCTCGCCGCGTCGTCCGCGCACGGGGTCGCCCGCATCGGCACCGGCTCGCCGCGCCGCATGGCGCAGCTGAACGCGTACGCCCGCGCCCACGGACTGGCCATCGAGACGGTCCCGATACGCGGCAACGTCGACACCCGGATCGGGTACGTCCACCAGGGCGAACTCGACGCCGTCGTGCTCGCGGCCGCCGGACTCAACCGGATCGGCCGGATCGACGAGGTGACCGACTTCCTGTCGGTCGACACGATTCTGCCCGCCCCCGGCCAGGGGGCACTGGCGATCGAGTGCGCCGCGTCCGACGCGGCACTCGTCGCCGCGCTCGGCGAACTCGACGACCCGTTCACGCGGGCCGCCGTGACCGCCGAGCGATCACTGCTCGCCGCCCTGGAGGCCGGCTGCTCCGCCCCTGTGGGCGCGCTGGCCGACCTTCCCCCACTCTCGGCTCCGCTCGAGCGGGGGGACCCCCAGGCCGACAGGCAGATTGTCAAGGAAATGCGCCTGCGTGGCGTCGTCGGCACGACCGACGGCACGCGCATGGTGCAGCTGTCCACCACCGGTCCCGTGCCCCACACGCACGAGCAGGCGGAGGCACTCGGTCGCGAACTCGCCGCCGAGATGCTCGCCCAGGGCGCGGCCGGTCTGATGGGGGAGCGAGCACATTGAGCCCCACCACCCTTCCCACCGGCCTGGAACACGGGCACGTCACCTTCCTCGGTGCCGGACCCGGGGATCCGGGACTGCTGACTCTGCGCGCCGTGGAGGCGCTGTCGACCGCGGACGTTCTGATCGCCGAGCACGAGGTGCTCGACGTGATCCGGGCGCACGCCCGGCAGGGCGTCTCCGTCGTACGGACAGACGTCGCGCCGACGAATTCAGCCCCTTCTTCGGTCTCGCCGCCGGGCACGGGCACGCCCCAGCTGACGGTCGTTGACGGCACGTCAACAACCGCCGCTGTCCCGGCTGCTGCCCGGGATGCCGTTCATCTTGTCATGGAGGCCGCGCGGGGCGGCAGGCGGGTCGTCCGTGCGGTGTCGGGGGACCCGGGACTGGACACGTACGCGGCCGAGGAGATGCTCGCCTGCGCCGCGGCCGGGGTGCCCTTCGAGGTCGTCCCGGGTGTCGCGGCCGCGGTCGGCGTGCCCGCGTACGCCGGTGTGCCGCTGCGGGACGCGCACGGCGCGGACGTCCGGTTCGTGGACGCCCGTACCGCCTCCGACCGCTGCTGGACGGAGGTGGGCGCCTCCGACGGCACGGTGGTCGTGTCCACGACGCTGGACGCGGTGGCGACGGCCGCCGGCGAGCTGGTGTCGGCGGGCCGCAAGCCGGACACCCCGATGACGGTCACCGTCGCCGGTACGACGACGCGCCAGCGCACCTGGACCGCGACGCTCGGCACCATCGCCCAGACCCTGAAGCAGGCGAAGGTCCTGCCGTCCCCGGACGGCGGCCGGCCGGTGATAGCCGTGGTCGGTGAGCGTTCCGCCGCCGCCCAGCGCGACCAGTTGTCGTGGTTCGAGTCCAAGCCGCTCTTCGGCTGGAAGGTGCTCGTCCCGCGTACGAAGGAGCAGGCGGCGTCGCTCTCCGACCAGCTGCGGTCCTACGGCGCCGTGCCGCACGAGGTCCCGACGATCGCGGTGGAGCCCCCGCGCACCCCGCAGCAGATGGAACGCGCGGTCAAGGGCCTGGTGACGGGCCGCTACGAGTGGATCGCCTTCACGTCGGTGAACGCGGTCAAGGCGGTCCGCGAGAAGTTCGAGGAGTACGGTCTCGACGCCCGTGCCTTCGCGGGCATCAAGGTCGCCGCGGTGGGCGAGCAGACCGCCAACGCGCTGATCGCGTTCGGCGTGAAGCCGGACCTGGTGCCGAGCGGCGAGCAGTCGGCGGCCGGTCTGCTGGAGGACTGGCCCCCCTACGACCCGGTCTTCGACCCGATCGACCGTGTCTTCCTCCCTCGCGCCGACATCGCGACCGAGACCCTCGTGGCCGGTCTGATCGAGCTGGGCTGGGAGGTCGACGACGTCACCGCCTACCGCACCGTGCGCGCCTCGCCGCCGCCGGCGGACACCCGCGAGGCGATCAAGGGCGGCGGCTTCGACGCGGTCCTCTTCACGTCCTCGTCGACCGTCCGGAACCTGGTCGGCATCGCGGGCAAGCCGCACAACGTGACGGTGATCGCCTGCATCGGTCCCGCGACGGCGAAGACGGCCGAGGAACACGGCCTGCGGGTCGACGTCATGGCCCCGGAGCCCTCCGTCCACAAGCTGGCGGAAGCCCTGGCCGACTTCGGCCTGAAGCGCCGCGCCACCTGCCTGGAGGCGGGCGACCCGGTGACGCGGCCGAGCGAGCGGCGGCCGGGGGCGCGTAGGCGTCGTACGACGACGTGAGGCCCGGACGCCGTACGACGGCTTGACCGTACGACGACGTGAGACGAAGGCGGAGCGCCCCGCACCGGGGCGCTCCGCTCTTTCGTGCGAGTGGCAGGCGGCCTTTTGGCGGTTCCTACCTGCTCCGGCCCCGGTGCTCCTGCGGGCCGCCGGTCCCCGGCACAGGCCGGTTCGGGCCGTTGGCGGGCGGCGTCGAGCCGGCGGGACGCCCGGGACTCGTGGTGCTGCGGGAGCGTGCCACCGCGGCCGAGGGACGCACCGGGCCCAGCCGTTGGGCGGCGGCAGGCGAGAGCAGCGGACGTGCCTGGCCCTCGATGTGGGCGAGCCGGGCAGGCCAGTCACCGCCGAGGCGCCGCTGCTCCACGAACTGGCGCAGGTGCAGCTGGGTGGCGACGAAGGCTTCGCTCTCGGCGCCCGTCCACGGGCGGGAGCGTTCGGTCTCCAGAGCCTGGCGCAGGTGCGGGGGGCCGGCCCAGTTCCCGGAGCCGTCCGGGCTGTTGCTGTAGCGGGGCTTGCTCTCGCCACGCCGGTAGACGCTCGCCAGGTCCACCAGGGCGCCGCGGTCGACGCGGTCGGCGAGCTCCAGGATCCCGCGATAGGAATCGTCGGCGTTCGCCTGCACGGTCAGCCGCCCCTGGCCTCGGTCCGCGAGCTGCTCGAAGTAGCGGTTGACGATGCCCTGGTTGCTCATGGCCTGCGGGACGCCCATGAACAGGCCCTCGACGCGTGCTCCCGCCTCACGGTAGGCGCGCATCTTCTCCTCCACGGCCTGTGCGTTCTGCGAGGTCTCCTGGATGATCGCGTGCAGGCCGTGCTCGCGGACGTAACTCTCCGCCTGCGCCATCCAGGCCCGGCCGTCGGCGCGGGTGTAGGCGGCCATCAGGGTGTCGTCACGCGCCATCAGCTCCGCGTAGGCGGGGTGGTAGGGCTTGTACAGGTCGCTGTCGACGTCCACGAAGCCGCCGTGCCGGTTGAGTTGGGCGGCCACCAGCTCGGTCACCCGGCTCTTGCCCGCGCCGGGCTGCCCGACCAGGAACACCACCGTCGGTGTCGCCTGTGGTGTCCGGCCCTCCAGCAGGTCGGGGACGATCCGCTCGCGGAAGATCCGCCGGTTCTCCTCGTCCGGCAGTCGGTACCGCTCGACCTCCGCCGGGTCGATCACGCGATCCGCCCGAGGATCTCGCGGGCGAGCTGCGCGTAGCGGGAGCGGGCGGCGGAGATCTGCTCGCGGTCGGTGGAGCGCAGGCTCTCCCGCTCGCGGGCGAGCCGGGCCTGCGCCGCGCGGGCGTCGGCAACGACTTCCTGGTCGGGTTCGGGCTTCGCCTCCTCGGCGGCGATGAGCGCGCTGTAGGCGCCGACCGCCCCGTTGACCGCCTCGATCGCCGCCTCGTACGCGGCCGTCTCCTCGTTGGACCACTCGTGCGGGTCCAGGTGGCCGGTGATGGGAATGCCGTTCGCGGGCACGTCGTCCCCCTTCTGCGTGGTGATGCCATTGTGTGGGACGGTCCGCCGACCGTGCTCGGTTCTGGCGGGTTCGCCTCTCGGCGCGAGTCTTCCGTCCGGCCCGTGCGGGCGGGGGCCTCTTGACGCCTCTGCCGGTGCCCGGCGCGGCGCCCCTCGCGGGTCCGACAGGGTGTTGGCAAAGGCGTGGGCGGGGCGGGCGTAGCGTAGAAGGCATGACGAAGTACGGATCCTTCCCCGGCACGCGACCTCGGCGGCTGCGGACCACGCCCGTCATGCGGCGGATGGTCGCCGAGACGCGGCTGCACCCCGCGGACTTCATCCTCCCGGCGTTCGTCCGGGAGGGCGTGAGCGAGCCCGTACCGATCGCGGCCATGCCCGGGGTCGTCCAGCACACCCGGGACAGCCTGAAGAAGGCGGCGGCGGAGGCGGTCGAGGCCGGCGTCTCCGGGATCATGCTGTTCGGCGTGCCGGAGGAGAGCAAGAAGGACGCGCTCGGCACCCCGGGGACCGATCCGGACGGGATCCTCCAGGTCGCCATCCGCGATGTGCGCGCCGAGGTCGGGGACGAACTGCTCGTCATGTCCGACCTCTGTCTCGATGAGACGATCGACCACGGGCACTGCGGCGTGCTCGACGCCGAGGGCCGGGTCGACAACGACGCCACCCTCGAGCGGTACGCCGAGATGGCCCAGGTGCAGGCCGACGCCGGCGCCCACGTGGTGGGGCCGAGCGGGATGATGGACGGTCAGATCGGCGTCATCCGTGACGCGCTGGACCAGATCGGCCGCGAGGACGTCGCGATCCTCGCCTACACCGCCAAGTACTCCTCCGCCTTCTACGGCCCCTTCCGCGAGGCCGTCGCCTCCTCCCTCAAGGGCGACCGCAAGACCTACCAGCAGGACCCCGCCAACTGGCGCGAGTCGATGCGGGAGTTGGAGCTGGACCTGGCCGAGGGCGCCGACATGGTGATGGTCAAGCCGGCCGGACCGTACCTGGACATCCTCGCCCGGGTCGCCGACTCGGTCGACGTGCCGGTCGCCGCCTACCAGATCTCCGGCGAGTACTCGATGGTCGAGGCCGCCGCCGAGAAGGGCTGGATCGACCGCGACCGTGCCATCTTCGAGACGCTGACGGGCATCAAGCGGGCCGGGGCGCGCAACATCCTCACCTACTGGGCGACCGAGGCGGCGCAGAAGCTTCGGGGCGCGGGCTGAGCGACGGATTCAGGGGGCTGCGCGGCGGTGACCGCGCGGAACCGGACGGGGCGAGGACGGCCTACCCCTGTGGGGGCACGTCCTCTCCGCCAGGGGCAGCCGGTGTGCCGGCTGTGCAGGGGTGTGCCGGGCGTTGCGGCGTCGGTGACGGCCGGTCGGCCGGTCGGGCGTGGTGACGGTCGGCCGCTGCGGCGCGGGCGCTCCAGCGTGAAGGTGTCGACCGGCGTCAGGTCGCCGTGCGGACCGTCGAACGTGTAGTACGTGACCCGGATGCTGGTGCGGCCCGAGCGGCGGTCGCCGGGGCGGGGCTGACCTCGTTCCGGTACCGAATTCGCGGCGAACCGGCTTCGGGAAGTGCTCGGTTCGGCAACGGGAAGGCGTCGGTTTCGGTAACTCGGGGCAGCTGTAAGGGAAATGAGCGGCGCCCTTGCTCATGTCTGTCCTGAAAGCGACGTTTGAACCGCGCGTCAAAGCGCACGACGAGGTCTTACAGAACGTTTAACCTCTGCGCTTGACCCGATCCGTTCGGATCGGGCCCAACATCGATCCCTGGGGGGTTTCCATGAGCTGGTTCATCGAGGCGCTCAAGAAGTACGCGGTCTTCAGCGGGCGTGCGCGCCGCAAGGAGTACTGGATGTTCACGCTGTTCGCGGCGATCCTCTACGGCGTGGGGGCGGGCGTCGGCGTCGCGGCCAAGGCCCCCTTCATCGTGGCCATCGTCGCGCTCGCCCTGCTGCTGCCGTCCTGGGCCGTCAGCGTGCGCCGACTGCACGACACGGGCAAGTCCGGCTGGACGATCCTCCTGGGCATCATCCCGCTTGTCGGCCCCATCGTCCTGCTGGTCTTCTACTGCACCGACAGCGTGGCGGGCGAGAACAAGTACGGCCCGAACCCGAAGGAGACCCCGGCGTTCGCCTGACGCCCGGCGTCTCTCGCAGGGCGCCCAGCGCCCGGCACGCACACAGCGAGGTTGAGGCCGCCCGGCCGTCGTACCGGGCGGCCTCGCCGCTTTTCCGCCCTGCTTTTCCGCTCTGCTTTTCCGTCCTGCTTTCCGCCGTGCGGGCAGGTCACCAGCTCAGCGCGTCCGCCGCGTTCTGCTGCCAGTACGTCACCGTCAACGAGCTGTCGTAGTACACGCCCTCGGCCGGCAGTGCCGGGCGCGCGGACGCCCCGCCGCTGCTGTTCGGCGTACGGCCCTGGAAGGCGACGGTCAGCTCGTGGCCCGTGGTGCCGCCCTGGCCACTGCCGTCGGCGGCCTCCAGCAGGACACCCGCGTAACCGGACTCACCGGGCGCGAGGGTCGTCACCGCCTGCGGGTGCGTCTCCTCGGCCGCCCGGGGCGCCCACTGCATCTCGTCGAAGCGGAGCACCGGGTAGTACGTCGGAGGGCACGACCGTCTCCTGAGCGGCCCCCGTGCCCCCGTGCGGACGTCTCTCAGACCAGGGTCGTGATGCAGAACGGGTGGCCCGCCGGGTCCAGCAGGACCCGCCAGCGCTCGGCGCCCGGCTGGAACTCCGGCTTGGTGGCACCCAGGTCGAGCAGTCGCTTCTCGGCGGCGTCCAGGTCGTCCACGCCCAGCTCCATGTGCGCCTGCTTCCCCTGGGCGGGGTCCGGCCAGGTCGGCGGGCGGTAGTCGGCCAGCCGGTTGAAGCCCAGGCCGCCCGCTCCCTCCTTGCCGAGCAGGATGAAGTCGTCCGTGGAGAACAGGACCGGGAAGCCGAGCAACTCGCCGTAGAAACGGGCCAGTTCGGCTGGGTCGGCGCAGTCGAAGGTGACGGCGGCGTAGCGGAACGCGGGTGCGGAAGCGGTGTCTGTGGTCATGGGGAGGACGCTAGGACACGATCAGGACAGTTCCGGTCCTGGATACCCGGTCCCGTGTGTGAGACTTCGGCCATGATCGCCGCGTCCGCCCGCCTGCTGCGACTGCTGTCCCTGCTGTCCTCCCGCCCGTCCTGGACCTGTGCCGAGCTGGCCGAGCGGATGGAGGTCACGGACCGCACGGTCCGCCGGGACGTCGCGCGTCTGAGGGAACTCGGCTACACGGTCGACTCCGAGGCCGGACCCTGGGGCGGCTACCGCCTGCGCGCCGGATCCCACGTACCGCCGCTGATCCTCGACGACGAGGAAGCACTGGCCGTGGCCGTGGGACTGAGCGGGACGGCGCTGGGCGGTGACCAGGCGGCCCTGTCCGCGATGCTGAAGCTGCGCCAGGTCCTGCCCCGCCGGGTCGCGGACCGCCTGGGGGACCTGGACGACGCCTTCGTACGCCTCCCGGGCACCGGTACTCCCCGGATGCCTCCCGGCCTGCTGCTGGAACTGGCGGCCGCGTGCCGGAGAGGGGAGCGCGCCCGGCTGTCGTACACGGACGGGGAGGGCAGGGCCACGGTCCGGGACGTCGACCCGTACCGGCTGGTCCACACCGGCCGGCTCTGGTACTTCGTCGCGCGGGACGTCGCCCGGGGCCAATGGCGAACCTTTCGCGCCGACCGGGTCGAGCGCCTGAGGTCCACGGGCCACCCGGCGGACCTCACCGACGCCCCGGACCCGGCCCAGCTGGTCTCGCGCAACATCGCCAACGGACCCTTCCCGCTGACGGCGACCGTCCGCCTCCCCGTCCCCCTCCGCGAAGCCCTGCGCCTCGTCCCGCCGACGGTCGGCACCCACCGCCCCGACGGCCCGGACGCGACGACCGTCGACATCGGCGGCCCGGACGCGGACGGCCTCGCCCGCTATCTCCTGGGCCTGGGAACGCCGTTGCGCGTGCTGGCACCGGACGCCGTACGAGAAGCCCTCGTACGGCGTGTCCGGGAGCTCGCCGAGGAGAACGCGGGGACGGCTTAGAGCTTCTCGGGGGTCCGGATGCCCAGCAGGGCCATGCCCTGGTGCAGGGTGCGGGCCGTGACGTCGCACAGGAAGAGGCGGTTCTCCACCTGCTCCTCCGTCTCGGCCTTCAGGACCGGGCACTTGTCGTAGAACGTCGTGTACAGGGACGCCAGCTGGTAGAGGTACGCCGCCAGCTTGTGCGGGGCGTACTCCTTCGCCGCCTCCGCGACCGTCTCCCCGAAGGTGTCCGCGTGCAGGCCGAGTGCCCGCTCCGCGTCGGCCAGTTCCAGCTCCGGGTGCGCGACCGGGCGGGTCTCGCCGGCCTTGCGGAGGATGGACTGGATACGGGCGTAGGCGTACTGGAGGTAGACCGACGTGTCGCCGTTCAGCGAGACCATCTGGTCCAGGTCGAACTTGTAGTCCCGGTTCGCCGACGTCGACAGGTCCGCGTACTTCACCGCGCCGATGCCCACCTGGGTGCCACGCTCGGTGATCTCCTCCTCGGACAGGTCCTGGGCCTTCTCCCGGACCACGGCCGAGGCACGGTCGATCGCCTCGTCCAGCAGGTCGACCAGACGGACCGTCTCGCCCTCACGCGTCTTGAACGGCTTGCCGTCCTTGCCGAGGACGGTGCCGAAGGCCAGCTGGACGGCCGTGACGCCGTCGTTCAGCCAGCCCGCCCGGCGGGCCGTCTCGAAGACCATCTTGAAGTGCAGGGCCTGGCGCGCGTCCACCACGTACAGCAGCGTGTTCGCCTTCAGGTTGAAGACGCGGTCGCGGATCGCGGAGAGGTCGGTGGCCGCGTAGCCGTAGCCGCCGTCCGACTTCTGCACGATCAGCGGGACCGGGTTGCCGTCCGGGCCCTTGACGTCGTCGAAGAACACGCACAGGGCGCCCTCGGAGCGGACCGCGACGCCGGACTCCTCCAGCAGTCGGCAGGTCTCCGCGAGCATGTCGTTGTAGCCGGACTCGCCGACGATGTCGGGGTCCCGGATCTCCATGTCCAGCTTCTCGAAGACGGAGAAGAAGTAGATCTTCGACTCGTCCACGAACTTCTGCCACATGGCGAGCGTGTGCGGTTCGCCGGCCTGCAGGTCGACCACACGGCGCCGGGCCCGCGTCTTGAACTCCTCGTCGGAGTCGAACTTCTTCCGCGCGGCCTTGTAGAGGCTGTCGAGGTTCGACATCGCCTCCTCGCCCGTCACCCGGGCGGCCTTGTGGTCCAGTTCGTGCGGGTGCTCGTCCAGGTACTGGATGAGCATGCCGAACTGGGTGCCCCAGTCGCCGATGTGGTGACGGCGCACCACACTCTCGCCGGTGAACTCCAGCAGCTGCACGACCGCGTCGCCGATCACCGCCGAGCGCAGGTGGCCGACGTGCATCTCCTTGGCCACGTTCGGCTGCGCGTAGTCGATCACCGTCGTGCCCGCGTTCGCGGCGGTCGGCACGCCGAGGCGGCCGGTCTCGTCCGCGTACCGCGCGGCCAGGTTCTCGGTGATCGCCCTGTCCGCGACCGTCACGTTCAGGAAGCCGGGGCCCGAGACCTCGATCTCCTTGATCACGTCACCCGTGACGACCTGCGAGACGACCTGGGTCGCCAGCTCCCGCGGGTTCGCCTTCGCCTTCTTGGCGAGCGCCAGGATCCCGTTGGCCTGGTAGTCGGCCCGGTCGCTTCGTCGCAGCAGCGGGTCCGCGCCGGCGGCCTCGGGCAGGGTGGCCGAGAGGGCGGACGCGAGGTGCTGCTGGACAAAATCGCTGAGGGACGTGACCGAGGCCATAGGAAGGGGTGCCGTTCTCCTCGTGGGGATCGATAGACACGGCCAGTCTCTCACGCGGCACAAAGGGGTTTTCGCCGTCGCTATCCGGTCTGTGAGAATGGAGCATCACCCCGTATCGATGGAGTGCCACCCCGTTCCAGGAAGAAGGACGTGCCGATCGTGGCTCAGAGCACCGAGACAACCGACTGGGTCTCCCGTTTCGCGGATGAGGTCATCGAGGAGTCGGAGCGCCGGGCCCCGGGCAAACCGGTCGTCGTCGCGTCCGGACTCTCCCCCTCCGGGCCCATTCACCTGGGCAATCTCCGTGAGGTGATGACCCCGCACCTGGTCGCCGACGAGATCCGGCGGCGCGGGTACCAGGTCCGGCACCTGATCTCCTGGGACGACTACGACCGCTACCGCAAGGTCCCGGCCGGCGTCGCGGGCGTCGACGAGTCCTGGGCCGAGCACATCGGCAAGCCGCTGACCTCCGTCCCCGCCCCCAAGGGCTCCGCCCACCCGAACTGGGCCGAGCACTTCAAGGCCGCGATGGTCGAATCGCTCGCCGAGATGGGCGTCGAGTTCGACGGGATCAGCCAGACGGAGCAGTACACCACCGGTGTCTACCGCGAGCAGATCCTGCACGCCATGAAGCACCGCGGTGACATCGACGCGATCCTCGACCAGTACCGCACGAAGAAGGCCCCCGCCAAGAAGCAGCAGCAGAAGCCGGTCGACGAGGCCGAGCTGGAGGCAGAGGAGGGCTCGGGCGCCGCGTCCGAGGACGACGGCAGCTCCGGCTCCGCCGGCTACTTCCCGTACAAGCCGTACTGCGGCAACTGCGGCAAGGACCTCACCACCGTCACCGCGTACGACGACGACACCACCGAGCTGACGTACACCTGCACCGCGTGCGGCTTCTCGGAGACCGTCCGGCTGAGCGAGTTCAACCGCGGCAAGCTGGTCTGGAAGGTCGACTGGCCGATGCGCTGGGCGTACGAGGGCGTCGTCTTCGAGCCCAGCGGCGTCGACCACTCCTCGCCGGGCTCCAGCTTCCAGGTCGGCGGCCAGATCGTCGGCATCTTCGGCGGCAAGCAGCCCATCGGCCCGATGTACGCCTTCGTCGGCATCTCCGGCATGGCGAAGATGTCGTCCTCGCGCGGTGGCGTGCCGACCCCGGCCGACGCGCTGAAGATCATGGAGCCGCAGCTGCTGCGCTGGCTCTACGCCCGCCGCCGGCCCAACCAGTCCTTCAAGATCGCCTTCGACCAGGAGATCCAGCGGCTGTACGACGAGTGGGACAAGCTGGCCGGCAAGGTCGCCGACGGCTCCGCCCTGCCCGGCGACGTGGCGGCCCACACGCGCGCCGTCGGCACGGCCGCCGGCGCGCTGCGCACGACCGCGCGCCCGCTGCCGTACCGCACCCTCGCCTCCGTCGCCGACATCACCGCCGGCCACGAGGACCAGGCCCTGCGCATCCTCTCCGAGCTCGACCCGGAGCAGCCCCTGTCCGCCCTGGACGAGGCCCGGCCCCGGTACGACAAGGCCGAGGCGTGGATCAACACCCACGTCCCCGCCGACCAGCGCACCATCGTGCGCGACGAGCCCGACGCCGAGCTGCTGAAGTCCCTCGACGAGGCCTCCCAGCAGTCCGTGCGCCTGCTGCTCGACGGGCTCGCCGAGCACTGGTCGCTCGACGGACTGACCCACCTCGTCTACGGCGTCCCGAAGGTGCAGGCCGGGTTCTCCGCCGACGCCACGCCGAAGGAGCTGCCGCCGGAGATCAAGACGGCCCAGCGCACCTTCTTCGCCCTGCTGTACCACCTGCTCGTCGGCCGTGACACGGGTCCGCGCCTGCCCACGCTGCTGCTGGCCGTGGGGCAGGAGCGGGTGCGGCGCCTGCTCGGCGAGTAAGCGCAAGCGGCAACGGAAAGGGGGCCCTCAGGTCGAGGGCCCCCTTTCCGTTGCCGTTCAGGCGATGTGCTCTTCTTCCAGTTCCGTCAGATGGCGCTGCTGGAAGCGCGCCGCGATGGTTTTCAGGGCGCTGCTGCTCAGCTTCACCCCGTACGTCGCCTGGATGTTGTCGCCGAGCACGCCGGCCGTGGGATAGCTCCCGTCTATCGACTGGCGGAAGACCTGGTAGAAGTCGTCCTCGTCCGGCTCGGCCGGCGGCGTGCCGCCGCCCTCGCCCAGCTCGCGGGTGCGGTTCGGGCCCACCGGGATGGGGAAGCTGCCCGTGTCCTCGGGGGAGGGCTGCTGGAACTGCTCCGGCGGCTGCTCGTCGTACCACTCCTCGTACTGCTCCTCGGGAACGTACTGAGGATCCGGGGCCGGCTCATAGGTGGGGTCGTAGCCCCCCTGGTAGTCCATCTCGCGCGGCGGCGTGTGGAACCACGGGCTCTCCTCCGGTTCCTGGACGCTCCCCGGCCCCCCTGTGTACTCCCCGGGGTACTCCCCCGTGTACTCCCCGGTGCGCTGCGCGGGCAGCAGAGGGCGCGCCTCACCGGCCGACGCCGCCTGCTGCGCAACGGGAGCCGGCGCGACCGTACCCGTGCCCGCCACCGTGCGGTCCACGGCCGGCAGCACAGCAGGCTCGATGCCCGCCGCCGCCAGGCCCGCCGGAGCGGTCTCCACCAGTGGGACGCCGTAACGGGCCAGGCGCAGCGGCATCAGCGACTCCACCGGAGCCTTGCGGCGCCAGGCACGGCCGAAGCGCGAGCGCAGCCTGGCCTGGTAGACGAGGCGTTCCTGTTCCAGCTTGATGACCTGCTCGTAGGAGCGCAGCTCCCACAACTTCATCCGGCGCCACAGCAGGAACGTCGGCACCGGCGAGAGCAGCCAGCGGGTGATCCGCACGCCCTCCATGTGCTTGTCCGCCGTGATGTCCGCGATCCGGCCGATCGCGTGCCGGGCCGCCTCGACGGAGACCACGAACAGGATCGGGATCACCGCGTGCATACCCACGCCCAGCGGGTCCGGCCAGGCGGCCGCGCCGTTGAAGGCGATGGTCGCCGCCGTCAGCAGCCAGGCCGTCTGACGCAGCAGCGGGAAGGGGATACGGATCCAGGTCAGCAGCAGGTCCAGCGCGAGCAGGACACAGATGCCCGCGTCGATGCCGATCGGGAAGACGTAGGAGAAGTTCCCGAAGCCCTTCTTCAGGGCCAGCTCACGGACTGCCGCGTACGAACCGGCGAAGCCGATCCCGGCGATGATCAAAGCACCGGAAACGACCACGCCGATAAGAATGCGGTGCAATCGGGTCAGCTGCAGTGGCGCGGCCACTCGTACTCCCCTCCCCTTGCGTGTTGTTGCGCGCAACAGGGTGGCACACGTGGGTGGCGAACGTGGCGCCGGTCAGCCCTTCTTGGCCGCCGAAGCGCTTGCGGAGGGGGACTTGGACGACGAATCGGACGACGACTTCGAAGCCGACTTCGACGGCGAGGACGGGCTCTTCGTGGACGAACCCGACCCGGATCCCTTGCCGTTGGCGGAGGTGACGGACGCCACCGCTTCCTTCGCGGCCTTCTCGGCGGCCTTGGTCAGGTCGGCGGCGTCCGGCGTCTTCTCGCCCGCGAGACCGGCGCCGTTGTAGTCGAGCGTGACGACGACGTTCTCGACCCGGGCGACCACCGTCTGCTGCTTGAAGGCGCCTTCCTTCTTCTTCAGGTCGTAGCGCACCGTCGTCGCCTCGTCGCCCGTCCCGGCGACCGGCTCCGACTTGGTGTTCCGCGCGCCGGCCACGCCCTTGGCGTCCGAGACCTGCTGCAGGTAGTACGCGTGCGCCTGCTTGTCGCCGGAGCCGCGGCTCGCGTCCGAGTCGAAACGGAGCAGGGAGACGTTCAGCCAGCGGAACTGCGAGCCCTTGACGCCGTTGTTGTCCAGGCTGTTCCAGGAGCAGGAGGAGCGCGCCGACGTGTCGTCGCTCGTGCCCTCCTTGCCGGACGTTGCCCCCTTCGGCACCAGATCGCCCAGGGTGCTCTTCGACAGCACCTTGCACGGCTCGGGAAGCGTGCCGTACGCGGCCGCCTGCACGGTCGGGGAGGCACTCGCGGAGGGCTGCTTCGTCGCGTCGCCGCCGGCGCTCTGCTCGGCCGCCGAGCCGCCCTTGTCCTGGGATCCGGAGTCCGACGAGCAGGCGGCGGTGATCAGCACCGCGGGAACGGCTGCCGCGCACACAAGGACGCGGCGGAGGCGCTTTGCTCGTTGATCAAGCTGGGCTCGGTCGTCTCGCTGGGCTGCTCGCTGCATGGTTCCTTCACTCGTGACGCTGGGTGTTCGTGCGGGTTCCTGCCGGGCCACCGTACGCGGTGAAGGAGCTGTGCGGTTTCCGTTCGCCTGCTTCACGGGCGGCGACGGGTGGTGTTCACCAAGCCGTCATCCGCCCAGTGCGTCGTCCAGTCGAGAGGCCAGATTCCGGGCCCTGTCCTGCATTTCCTTGCTGTCCGGGACCACGCCGACGGCCATCGCCTGTTCCTCGTACTCGATGGTGACGACGACGTTGGACGTGCGGAACACCACAGTCACCGTCCGCTGTTCGGCCGTCGAACCGGAGCTGCCGAGCTGGTCGTCCAGATACGCCTCGTCACCGAGATCGGAGAGGGCGCGGGGCTGGAGATCGGCCTCGGAGGAGGCGCTGCCCGAAGGGTCGCCCGGGTCGGACGAGGCATCGGCCGAGGACCCCGCCGAAGACGGGGAGGCCCCGCTGCTCGCGGTCGCGGACGCGGTCGCGGTCGCGGTCGCCGAACCGGTGGGCGTCGTGGTGGGCGTCGCGGGGACCGAGGAACTGGGCTCGGGCAGGTCCGCGGCCGTCTCCATCTGCTGGAACAGCTTCTGCGCCTGGTCGTCGTCGCTGACCGCGTTGTCGTACGACACCACGCGCTCGAAGTCGACCGAGAGGCGGTCGGTGGCCGCCGTGGACTCGACCTTCCAGTGACAGCCCACCTTGCGGTCGGTGTCGTACGTCAGCTCGGCCTCGCCCCGGTAGGCCTTGTCCCGCAGGTCCGGGTCGGCGATCTGCCGGATGCCCGGGAGCAGCGCGTCCAGGTTGTCGTGGCCGACCGCGCCGCACGGCTCGGGGAGCGTGCGGTACTTGCCGGGCTGGGCAGCGACGGTGGCCGTACCGGTGTCGCCCGGATTGGAGTTGTCGGTCGTGCTGTCGCCCCCTGAGCCGCTCGAGCAGCCTGCCAGCAACGCCGCGAGGAGGGCCGCGATGCCGGTTACGTACGCCTTCCGCTGCACGGGCGGGCTCCTCTCGACGGTGGGCGATCCGACGTGGTGATCGCCTGATGCTTCAGTGTCCCCGCTGGTTATTCGCTTGCCGCGGCGGGGCGCCCCCTGCAGACAATGTGTATCGCACGCACTGCCGTGGACGCCGGTCCCTTGTCCCTTTTCGACAGCCTTGGCGCCGCTTTTGCGTTTTGCTGCTTTAAGTCTTTTGTTGCCGAAATCGGGGGGAATGAGGACGTCATGTCGTACGTGGAGATGCCCGGCGCCAAGGTGTCGATCCGCATGTGGACCGATCCCGCGACCGTCGAGGACGGCGCCCTGCGCCAGCTCCAGAACGTCGCGACCCTGCCCTGGATCAAGGGCCTGGCCGTCATGCCGGACGTGCACTACGGAAAGGGCGCGACGGTCGGCTCGGTCATCGCGATGCGGGACGCGGTGTGCCCTGCGGCGGTGGGTGTGGACATCGGCTGCGGGATGTCGGCGGTGAAGACGTCACTCACGGCGAACGACCTCCCGGGTGACCTGTCGCGTCTCCGGTCGAAGATCGAGCAGGCGATTCCGGTGGGGCGGGGGATGCATGAGGATCCCGTCGGGCCGGGGCAGTTCCATGGGCTGGCCACCGCTGGGTGGGACCATTTCTGGGGGCGGTTCGACGGGGTCGCAGAAGCGGTCAAATTCCGTCATGAGCGGGCGGAAAAGCAGGTCGGAACGCTCGGATCCGGAAATCACTACCTTGAACTCTGTCTCGATCAGTCAGATTCGGTTTGGCTGATGCTGCACTCCGGTTCCCGGAACATCGGCAAGGAACTCGCCGAGCACCACATCGGCGTGGCGCAGAAGCTCCCGCACAACCAGGGCCTGGTCGACCGAGACCTCGCCGTCTTCGTCTCGGACACCCCGCAGATGGCGGCTTACGAACACGACCTCTACTGGGCTCAGGAGTACGCGAAGTACAACAGGTCGATCATGATGGCGCTCCTCAAGGACGTGGTCCGCAAGGAGTTCAAGAAGGCCAAGGTGACATTCGAGCCTGAGGTGAGCTGCCACCACAACTATGTGAGCCGTGAGCGGTACGAGGGCATGGACCTGCTGGTCACGCGCAAGGGCGCGATCAGGGCCGGCCTCGGTGAGCTCGGGATCATTCCCGGCTCGATGGGCACCAGCTCGTACATCGTGAAGGGACTCGGAAACGAGAAGGCCTTCAACTCGGCGTCGCACGGGGCCGGGCGGCGCATGAGCCGCAACGCGGCGAAGCGCCGCTTCACGACCAAGGACCTGGAGGAGCAGACCCGGGGCGTGGAGTGCCGCAAGGACTTCGGGGTGCTGGACGAGATTCCGGGCGCTTACAAGAACATCGACCAGGTCATGGAGCAGCAGCGGGACCTTGTGGAGGTCGTGGCGAAGCTCAAGCAGTTCATCTGCGTGAAGGGCTGACGCGAAAGCCCCCGACTGGCGTCGGGGGCTTCGTTCAGCCGGTCAATCGGAACCGGACGGGCCCCGTGGGCTGTCTCCCTTCTCGTCGGGAGACCGTGCGACGGGGAGGGGCAGTCGATGATGCGTCGTAGGCGTGCGGGGGTCTGGGCCGCCGGGCTGGTGGTGGTGGTCGTGGGGGGCCTGCTCGCGGGGTGTTCGCAGAGCTACAACGACGAGCGGGGCAAGGGGGACGCCCCGGTGCAGGGGCGGTCCGGGGACAACACCCCGGCCGAGGTCTTCAACATGCCGGACGGGTTCGGGAACCTCGCCACCAAGTGTGTGGGGCACGGGTTCCGGGCGTACGTGACGACCAATGCCACCGGGCCCTCCAACGTGCAGATCGTCGAGGACAAGGCGTGCGCGGGCTGAGCGCGCGCGTCGCCGTGGCGGCCCTGGCCGCGGTGTGCGCCGTGCTGCTGCTCGGCGGCTGTTCGCGGCAGCACTACGAGGAGCGCGGGAAGGCGGACGCGCCGGTGCGGGGCCGGGCGGGGGAGAACAGCCCGGCCGAGGTCTACAACTTCCCGGACGGGTTCGGGAACCTCGCGACCAAGTGCGTCGGCGAGGGCAAGCGGGGATACGCCACCACGAAGTACGTCCGCCAGGAGGACGAGGACGACGTCGTGGTCATCCCCGCCCAGGCGGTGATCGTCGACGACCCGGAGTGCCGGGCGCCCTGACCGCGGCGCGGCTCACTTCGCGTGGCGCACCGCGTAGATCATCACGAACGCCACGAAGTGGATGCCGAAGAGGAAGTACGCCAGGAAGTACCAGACCTGGCGTTCGTTCTTCGTCTCCTGCGCCAGCCGCCGCTTCTCCAGGGACTCCTCGGACGGCCTCTCCGCAGCTGCCTCCGGGGAGTGCTCGTGCGGCATCACAGCTCCCTGTGCACCTTCGTGTTGGAGGCCTGGGCGCGCGGGCGCAGTACCAGGAGGTCCACGTTGACGTGGCTGGGGCGGGTGACCGCCCAGGTGATCGTCTCGGCCACGTCGTCGGCGGTGAGGGGCTCGGCCACGCCCTCGTAGACCTTGGCGGCCCTGTCGGTGTCGCCGCCGAAGCGGGTCAGGGCGAACCCCTCGGTCCGGACCATGCCGGGCGCGATCTCGACGACACGGACCGGTGTGCCGACGATCTCCAGGCGCAGGGTCTCGGCGAGGACGTGGGCGCCGTGCTTGGCGGCGACATAGCCGCCGCCGCCCTCGTAGGTGCCGTGGCCGGCGGTGGAGGAGACCACGACCACCACGCCGTCGCCGCTCGCCTCCAGCTTGGGGAGCAGGGCCTGGGTGAGGTTGAGGGTGCCGATGACGTTCGTCTCGTACATCGTGCGCCAGTCGGCCGGGTCGCCGGTGGCCACCGGGTCGGCGCCGAGGGCTCCGCCGGCGTTGTTGACCAGGACGCCGATCGTCGTGAAGGCCGACGCGAACTCGTCCACCGCCGCGCGGTCGGTCACGTCCAGCGGGTACGCCGTGGCCGAGTGGCCCGCCGCGTTGATCTCCTTCGCCAGCGCCTCGATGCGGTCCTCGCGGCGGGCGGTGAGGACGACGCGGTAGCCGGCCGCGGCGAGCTGTCGGGCCGTGGCGGCGCCGATGCCGCTGCTCGCACCGGTGACGACGGCGATGCGGGAGGCGCCGGACGGGGCGGCGGTGGCCATGGGCTGCTCCTGGGGTGCGTCTGTGGCGGGCTCGGTCCAGCCTAGGCGAGGGTCAGGCGTTGCCTCGCGGCGCCCACATGATCACGGCCATCCCGGCGAGGCAGATCAGCGCGCCCGCGATGTCCCAGCGGTCGGGGCGGTACCCGTCGGCGACCACGCCCCACAGGATGGAGCCGGCCACGAAGATCCCGCCGTACGCGGCGAGGATGCGGCCGAAGTGGGCGTCCGGCTGGAAGGTGGCGACGAATCCGTACGCGCCGAGGGAGAGGACCCCGCCGACCGCCCACAGCCAGCCCCGGTGCTCGCGGACGCCCTGCCAGATCAGCCATGCGCCGCCGATCTCGAAGATCGCGGCGACGACGAAGAGGGCGGCGGAGCGCAGGATCGACATGGGCGCAGCTTCGCACGTGGGTCTCGGGGGGCGGGATTCGGGTTCGGACCCAGGTGTCACCTGTTGGAAGGCGCCTGGTGGGCGGAGCGCGTGGCATATATCCGTACAGGTGTGACGTGAGGGACGAGAGGTGTGCAGCCGCGACGGATGCGGCGACACGGCATGGGCATGCGGCATGCGGCATGCGGCGAGTGGCGAGGGGTGTGCGGATCGTGCGGAGTCGGCGGAGCGTACGGAGTCGGTGGAGCGTGGGAGTCGTGCGGATGAGGGCGTGGGTGGTGCCGGTGGTGTGCGCGGGTGCCGTGCTCGGGGCGGGCGGGTCCGTGTGGGCCGTGTCCGGGCCCAGGGGCGACCTGTCCTTTCACGGCAGCGCCGTGCTGAACGGGGACCTGATGGAGGTACGGCTCACCCCGCGCAACAACGGGCCGACGGCCGTACCGGACGCGAGTGTGCGGTTGACCTGGTCGGTGCCGCTGGCCGAGCGGCAGCGGTTGCCGGCGGGGTGTGCGCGGACGGACGATCGGTCGGTGGTGTGCGCGACGGGGGCGCTGGCCGTGGGCGGGGTGGGGAAGCGGATCCGGGTGCCGGTCCGGCTGAAGGGGCGGCCGGACGAGGTGACGGTGGAGGTGGAGACCGCCTGGGCCGGGGGCGTGGTGGACGCTGACCGGTCCGACGACCGGCTGGCGGTGCTCGTGCTGGACACGGGGGACGCGTACTCCTTCTGACGTCCCTGGCCTCCGGGGGCGGCGGCGACGGCGTCGTACGATCTCTGCATCACGCAGACGAAAGGGGAGTGCGGCATGGCCGGGAACGGGACCGCGAGGTCCAGGCTGCTGGCGGAGCTGGACGTGGTCTCCCGTCGGTACATGGCCTCGTACGCCCTGTTCAACCAGGCCGTCGCGGACCGGATCGGGCTGCATCCCACGGATCTGCAGTGCCTGAACCTGCTCACGCTGGAGCGGGAGCCGGTCACGACGGGCCGGGTCGCGGAGCTGACGGGGCTGACGACGGGGTCGGCGACCCGGCTGGTGGACCGGCTGGAGCGGGCCGGGTACGTCGTACGGCGGCGGGACGAGGCGGACCGGCGGCGGGTGCTGGTGGTGACCGTGCCGGAGAAGATCGCCGAGTTCGGGCGGATGTGGGACGGCCTCGCCGGTGACTGGTCGAGGATCTTCGACGACCTGGACGACACCGAGCTGGCCGTGATCGTCCGGCACATGGCGCGGACCGTGGAGTTCGGCGGGGAGCAGATCGCCCGGCTCCGGGAGGGGCGGGTGTAGGCCTGGTCCAGGCGCCGTCACGTCTCTCGGAAAAGAACTGAAGAACTCGGGAATAGCCCGGACCGGGTCACCGTTCGAAGGGTATAGTTGAACGGTCAACAACCTGGAGGGTGAGCGACCATGCAGTTCGGGATCTTCAGCGTCGGTGATGTCACGCAGGACCCCACCACGGGGCGGACGCCGACCGAGCGTGAGCGGATCAAGGCCATGGTCGCCATCGCCCGGAAGGCGGAGGAGGTCGGCCTGGACGTCTTCGCGATGGGTGAGCACCACAACCCGCCGTTCGTGCCGTCGTCCCCGACCACGATGCTCGGCTACATCGCCGCGCAGACGGAGAAGCTGACCCTCTCCACGTCCACGACGCTGATCACCACCAACGACCCGGTGAAGATCGCGGAGGACTACGCGATGCTCCAGCACCTGGCCGACGGCCGGGTGGACCTGATGATGGGCCGCGGCAACACCGGGCCGGTCTACCCCTGGTTCGGTCAGGACATCCGCGAGGGCATCAACCTCGCCGTCGAGAACTACGCCCTGCTGCGCCGGCTGTGGCGCGAGGACGTCGTCGACTGGGAGGGCAAGTTCCGCACCCCGCTGCAGGGCTTCACCTCCACGCCGCGTCCGATGGACGACGTGCCGCCGTTCGTCTGGCACGGCTCCATCCGCTCCCCTGAGATCGCGGAGCAGGCCGCGTACTACGGCGACGGCTTCTTCCACAACAACATCTTCTGGCCGGCCGAGCACACCAAGCGGATGGTCGAGTTCTACCGGAAGCGGTTCGCCCACTACGGGCACGGCACCCCGGAGCAGGCGATCGTCGGCCTCGGCGGCCAGGTGTTCATGCGGAAGAACTCCCAGGACGCGGTGCGCGAGTTCCGGCCGTACTTCGACAACGCGCCGGTGTACGGGCACGGGCCCTCGCTGGAGGACTTCACCGAGCAGACCCCGCTGACCGTCGGGTCCCCGCAGCAGGTGATCGAGAAGACGCTGGCCTTCCGCGAGTACGCCGGTGACTACCAGCGCCAGCTGTTCCTGATGGACCACGCGGGACTCCCGCTGAAGACCGTGCTGGAGCAGCTCGACATGCTCGGCGAGGAGGTCGTGCCGGTCCTGCGCGAGGAGTTCGCGAAGGGCCGTCCGGCGAACGTGCCGGAGGCGCCGACCCACGCCTCGCTGCTGGCCCGGAAGAACGAGAGCGACAAGGCGGACAAGGCGGACAAGACCGCCAAGAACAACGAGATCGACAAGAGCGACGAGAAGGTCGAGAACGAGGTGAGCGCCGCATGAAGCTCGTCGTCGTGTCCGCGGGGCTGAGCGTCCCCTCCTCCACCCGGCTGCTGGCCGACCGGCTGGCCGCCGCCGTGGAGCACCGGACGCCCGTGGACGTCCAGGTCGTCGAGCTGCGCGACCTCGCGGTCGAGATCGCGCAGAACTTCACCAACGGCTTCCCCGGACGCAAGCTGGCGGCGGCGCTGGACGCGGTGACCGAGGCGGACGGACTGATCGCCGTGACGCCCGTGTTCACCGCGTCGTACAGCGGACTGTTCAAGTCGTTCTTCGACGTGCTGGACAAGGACGCGCTGGCGGGCAAGCCGGTGCTGATCGCCGCCACGGGCGGTTCGGCCCGGCACTCGCTGGTCCTCGAACACGCGCTGCGTCCGCTCTTCACGTACCTGCGGGCCGTGGTCGTCCCCACCGCGGTGTACGCCGCCTCGGAGGACTGGGGCGCGGAGGGGCTGCCGGAGCGGGTCGAGCGGGCCGCCGGGGAGCTGTCCGCGCTGATGACGGGGCTCTCGGGCGCCCGTCCGGGCCCGGCCGGAAAGGAGCGGGCGGACCGCGTCGAGGTCGACGACTTTACCGTGGTCCCGTTCGCGGACCAGCTCGCCGCCCTACGGCCCGCGGGGTGACCCTGCGGCCCGCGGGGTGAGAGGACAGGGTGAGAAGACGGTAGGGGCGGGCGGCCGGTTGTCTGTGTGACGGTTAGAGGCCGGTAAAAAGGGTGATCGTAGGCCCGCTCGACCCGGTCGAACCGTCGCAGGTCTTGGCAGACTGGAGGCGTGCCCCAGACTGTGCTGCTCGCCGAAGACGACCGTGCCATCCGTCATGCCCTGGAGCGTGCCCTGACCCTGGAGGGGTACGAGGTGACGGCGGTCGCCGACGGCATCGAGGCGCTCGCCCAGGCCCACAAGACCCCGCCGGACGTGCTCGTGCTCGACGTGATGATGCCGGGCATCGACGGGCTCCAGGTCTGCAGGGTGCTGCGGGCCGAGGGCGACCGCACCCCGGTCCTGATGCTCACCGCCCTCGTGGAGACCGCCGACCGCATCGCGGGCCTGGACGCCGGCGCCGACGACTACGTGGTCAAGCCCTTCGACGTCGAGGAGGTCTTCGCGCGGCTGCGTGCGCTGCTGCGCCGTACCAGCCCGGTGCCCGCGGGCGCCGGCGGCGCGGGCAGCGGCGGCGACGCCGGGCGGGACGTGCAGGTCTCGGACCGGCAGGTGGAGGCCGCCGGGGTCCGCATGGACCTCCAGGCCCGCCGGGCCTGGCGCGGCAAGCGCGAGCTGGAGCTGACCCGCACCGAGTTCGAGCTGCTGGAGCTGCTGGTGCGCAACGCGGAGATCGTGCTCGACCACTCGACGATCTACGACCGCATCTGGGGCTACGACTTCGGCCCCGGCTCCAAGAACCTCGCCGTCTACGTCGGGTACCTGCGCCGCAAACTGGACGAGCCCGACGCCCCGCAGCTGATCCACACCGTGCGGGGCGTGGGTTACGTGCTGCGGGAGGAGTAGTGGGCCGCTCCCGGCGGCCGGGGGCCTGGTCCCGGCCCAAGCTGGTCTCCCTCACCACCACCTTCGCGGTGTCCTTCGCGGCCGTCACCGCCGCCGTCACGATCCTCGTCGGCATCCTGTCGTACGGCTCGGCCGCACGGCTGGTCCGGGTCGACCAGCAGTCGATATTCACGCAGGTCGTGCAGGACGTACGGGACGAGGTGCGCCAGCACGAGATGGTCCCGGAGGACTTCTCCTCCTCCCGGCCCGGCCATGACCTGGTGCGGCCCGCCCGCACCGACGTTCAGGTGCTGGGCGCGATGGGGCAGGTCATCGACCACGGCAGCCCGGCGCTGCCCGTCACCTCCCGGGACCGGGGGGTGGCCACCGCGCAAGCGGCCGGGAAGGTGGTCGAGCACAAGGACGTACGGGTCGGGGAGGACCTGTTCCGCGTCGCCACCGTCTCGCTCGGGGACGGCAAGGGCGCGGTGCAGGTGGCGCAGGAGTTCAGCGACACCGAGGATCTGCTGCGCGCCCTTCAGCAGCGGACGCTGATCCTGATGGCGGCGGTCGTGGTCGCGGCCGGGCTGTTCGGATGGTGGCTGGCGCGCCGGATCACCCGGCGCCTGGTGATGCTGACCTCCGCCGCCGAGGTCGTCGCCCGCACCCGCCGGCTCGGCATCGAGGTGCCGGTCGCCGGTCTTGACGAGGTCGGACGGCTCGGGCGGGCCTTCGACCGCATGCTGGGGCGGCTCGCGCAGTCGGAGGAGGACCAGCGGCGGCTGGTGCAGGACGCGGGGCACGAGCTGCGGACGCCGCTCACGTCGCTGCGGACGAACATCTCCCTGCTGCGGCGCATCGACGAGCTGCCGCCCGACGCGCGTGACGAGCTGGTCGCCGACCTCGGCCAGGAGGCCCGTGAGCTGACCGACCTCGTCAACGAGCTGGTCGATCTCGCCGCGGGGGAGTCGGACACCGAGCCGCCGCAGCGGGTGGACGTCGCCGAGGTCGCCGAGGACGTGGTGGGGCTCGCGCGGCGGCGCACCGGGCGGGAGATCGTACTGCGGGCGAGCGGTGACACGAGCACCGAAGGGCGGCCGGGGATGCTGCAGCGGGCGATCTCGAACCTGGTCGAGAACGCGGCGAAGTTCGATCGGGACGCGAAGGCGCCGATCGAGGTCAACATCACCGGGCCGGCGCGGTCGGGGACGGTGCGGGTGGAGGTGCTGGACCGGGGGCCGGGTATCGCCGAGGGCGATCTCATCCGGATCTTCGACCGCTTCTACCGGGCCGCCGACGCGCGGTCCCTGCCGGGGTCGGGGCTCGGTCTGTCCATCGTCCGCGAGGTCGCCATGGCGCACGCTGGTGCGCCGTTCGCCTATCGGCGGGAGGGCGGCGGGGCGGTGATCGGGTTCACGGTCGGGGGCGGGTAGCCGCGCTGCCTTGGCGGGGTTTTCCCACCCGCCCGGCCCGTGCCGGTTTCGTTGCCGGGTGCGGGTGGCCCTTTTGGGGGTGCTCGCCGTCGGCGGCTTGCGGTGGTCTGTTCGGGGGTTTTCCCACCCGCACCACCCGTGCGGGTGCGTGGGCGGGTGCGGGTGGCCCCTGTGTGGGTTCTCGCCGTCGGGGGCTTGCGGGTTGTCGCCCCCGGGATGCGAGGTCAGGGGGATTTCGGGGTGCGGCGGGGGAGGGCCGGGGGGGTGAGGAAGCCTTCGGCCCGGGCGCTGGCCAGGCCGATGCGGGGGATGTCGGCGGTCTTGGCGAAGAGGAGGAAGCGGGGTTCCCACACGGGGCGGTACTTGGCGTTGGCCCGGTAGAGGGACTCGATCTGCCACCAGCGTGAGAAGAAGGTGAGGATCGAGCGCCAGAGGCGGAGGACGGGGCCCGCGCCGAGGCGGGAGCCGCGTTCGAAGACCGAGCGGAACATCGCGAAGTTCAGGGACACCCGGCGCACCTTCAGCTCCTCGGCGCGCAGGAGGAGTTCCACGACCATGTACTCCATCAGACCGTTCTCGCAGCCCCGGTCGCGGCGCATCAGGTCGAGGGAGAGGCCGTTCTCGCCCCAGGGGACGAAGCTGAGCAGGGCCCGGGGGACGCCGTCCCCGTCGCGGCACTCCAGCATCATGCAGCGGCCGTCCGCCGGGTCGCCGAGGCGGCCCAGGGCCATGGAGAAGCCGCGCTCGGTGGCGCCGTCGCGCCAGTGGTCGGCGCGGTCGACGAGGAGGGCCATCTCGTCGTCGGGGATGTCCTCGTGGCGGCGGATGCGGACGGAGTAGCCGGCTCGCCGCACGCGCTTGTGGGCCTGGCGGACCACGCGCATCGCCCGGCCCTCCAGGGTGAAGTCGGCGAGGTCGACGATCGCCTCGTCACCGAGTTCCAGGGCGTCCAGGCCGTGCCGGGCGTAGATCGTGCCCGCCTCCTCGCTCGCGCCCATGACCGCCGGGGTCCAGGCGTGCCGGCGGGCCTCCGCCAGCCACGCGTCGACGGCGCCGGGCCACGCCTCGGGGTCGCCGATCGGGTCGCCCGAGGCCAGGCTGACGCCGCCGACGACGCGGTAGGTGATGGCCGCCTTGCCGCTGGGCGAGAACATGACGGCCTTGTCCCGGCGCAGCGCGAAGTAGCCGAGGGAGTCCCGCTCGCCGTGCCGGTCGAGGAGGCCGCGCAGCCGCTGCTCGTCCTCCTCGGAGAGCAGGGACTCGCCGCGCGGGGCCCGGAAGCAGGCGTAGAGGACCAGGAGGAAGGTCGCGGCGATCAGGACGTTGACGATCACGTCCGCCCAGCGCGGGGCGTGGACGGCGGAAACCCGGTCGGCGAGCGGGCCGACGCTGATGCCGCGCAGCAGGGTGTAGGCGATCTCGTCCCACAGGCCGGCGCCGGTGAGTCTGTTCGTGAAGTGCACCAGCAGCACGCCGAGCGTGGCGCTGATCAGCGAGCCGCCCGCGCCGGCGGCGAGCGCGAGGCGCCAGTTGGAGCGGTCGCCGATGGCGTCGAACTCGCGCCGGCCCACCAGCAGGGCGAGCACGAACAGGCCGGTGAGGGCGGCGGAGAGCCAGTTGAAGACGTGCTCGCCGTAGGAGGAGCGGGTCAGGGCGAGGGCGTAGAGGCAGAACAGCGGGCCGGCGAGGAGCAGGTTGAAGACCCAGGCCGCACGCTTGCGGCGGCGCATCACCACCGCGAGGAACAGCGCGAGCGCCGCGGAGACCAGACCGGCGGTGGCCAGGTACGGGGTGAAGAACTCGCCCACATTGTGCTCGTGCACCTCCTCGCGGAAGGGCAGGGAGAGGACCGCGACGATGTTGAGCACGGCCATCAGCCGCAGGTACCAGACGGTCGCCGCCGCCGCCCGTCTGCGCAGCGGGCCGGTGTCGGCCGGCAGGAACGGGACCTGGGGGCGGGGCTTGCGTTGCGTGCGAGCCTGTGGGGAGATCAGGGTCGAACCTCGAGCGGGCATGGTGGCGGGCACCTTGGGGGAGGGGACGGGGCCACAGAAACCCTACAGCTTGTAGGGTGCTGCGGATACGGTCGTGCAGGAGCCGCGAGGGACGGCCTCATCCGGAGCGATCCGTACCGCATCCGGAGCGATCCGTACCGCGCCGGGCCGCCGCGATCATCCATGCCAGGTTGCCGACCGCCGCCCCGGCCGCGACCACGGCGACGATCACCCCGCCGGTGGCCAGCCCGTCGCTGAACAGGTGCGGGCGCCGGGCGAGCGCGGTGAGCCCGAAGCCGCACAGCTCGTACACGCCGATGGCGGCGATGATCAGGCTGCCGACCAGCAGGGTCAGCGTGGGCGTGAGGCTGCGCACGTCGACTCCCGCCGACGGGCTCGGCTCGGCCGTCCCCGTTTCCGTGTCCTGCATGCGTCCCCCGTTGAGCTGACGTGTGGCCGATGGCGGTTCGGAACCTACAGTACGTAGGGTCCTGCTGGGCCGGCCTGGGTGGACGTGAGCGCGGCCCCCTCCATGATGGCCGACGTACGAGATCGGCCGTGCGGGGCGCGCTGGTGGGGACACGTGCGGGCCGTCGGCAGCCGACGTCGTGAGTGCCGGACTCCGGCGGCCCGCGAGGAATGTCTCAGGCGAGGAATGTCTCAGTCGGGGGAATGTCTCGGTCGGGGAACGCCTCAGCCGAAGCGGCCCGCCACGTAGTCCGCCGTGCGCTGGTCCACGGGGGCGTTGAAGACCTGCTCGGTGGGGCCGTGCTCGACGATCGCGCCGGGGGTTCCCTGTTCGGCGAGGAAGAAGGCGCAACTGTCGGACACGCGGGCCGCCTGCTGCATGTTGTGGGTGACGATGACGATCGTGACCTGGCCGGCGAGCTCGTGGATGGTCTCCTCGACCCGGCGGGTGGACGTCGGGTCGAGCGCCGAGCACGGCTCGTCCATGAGGAGGACGCGGGGTCGTACGGCCAGCGCGCGGGCGATGCACAGGCGCTGCTGCTGGCCCCCGGAGAGCGCGCCGCCGGGCTTGCGGAGCCGGTCGCGGACCTCCTTCCACAGGCCGGCGCGGGTCAGCGACTCCTCCACCAGCACGTCCTTCTCGCGGCGGCTCGTCCGGGTGCCGGTCAGCCTGAGGCCCGCCACCACGTTGTCGTAGATCGACATCGCGGGGAACGGGTTGGGCTTCTGGAAGACCATGCCGATCTTCCGGCGGGCGTCGGTCAGCCGGCGCTCGGGGGCGTAGATGTCCTCGCCCTCGAAGAGCACCTCGCCGCCGAAGGCCGCGCCGGGGATCAGCTCGTGCATGCGGTTGAGGGTGCGCAGGAACGTCGACTTGCCGCAGCCGGAGGGGCCGATCAGGGCCGACACCCGGCCCGCGGGCATGGTCAGCGAGACCTGGCTGAGCACCTGGTGGCTACCGAACCAGGCGGAGACGGCCCGGGCATCCAGGGTGGCGGGCGCGGCGCCGGGGACGGCGCTCGCGACGGGCAGTACGGCGGTGTCGGTCATGGTGGCCACCTCGGGGTCCGGCGGGTCGGAAGGGTTACAGCAGGTTCGGGAGCAGCTCGGTGGTGCGCGTGGCCACCTGGAGGCCGAGCACGGCGACGACCGGCGCGAAGACGATCCACGTCTGGTGGCGGCCCCAGCGGTGCCAGGCCCACACGGCGGCGACGGAGGCGAGGAGCAGCGCCTGGAGCCACAGCACCAGCGGCCACGGCACCCCGGAGGGGCGGGCCAGCGGCTCCTCGGACTCCGGCAGGGTGCCGGCGCGGATGACCGCCGCCGGGGTCTGGAAGGGCGCCGAGATCAGGTCGGCGTCCACGCGCAGGACACCGGACGGCATGAAGCGGGGGCCGGTCGCGGTGACCAGCACCAGGCGGCCCTTGCCCGCGGCCGGCGGCACGGGCGCCCGGTCACCGGCCCGCCGTACGTCGAGGACCTGGTACTTGGCCTTGCCCTGCCCGGTGGTCACGGTGAAGGTGTCGCCCTCGGCGAGGGCGGACAGATGCCCGAACGGGGCGCCGTACGCGGCCGCCCTGCCCATCAGGACGCTGGTGCCGGCCTGTCCGGGCATCGGGGTGTCCCGGCGGTGGCCGGGGCCGTCGGTCATGACGGACGAGTCGGTGCCCTCCAGCACGACCTGGCTCAGACCGAGGGCCGGTACGTCGACGATCGCCAGCGGGGTGCCCGGCGCGAGCAGTTTGCCGTCCGGGCCGGTCTGGGCCACGGGCGCGGTGCCCAGGGCGAGCTGGGAGCGCAGTTCGTCGAACGCGGCGTGCTGCGTGCTGTGCTGCTGGATGCCGCTGACGAGCAGCAGCTGGGCGGTGATGCCGAGCAGCAGCGCGGCGAGGCTGAGCAGGGCGCCGCGGGCCAGGTGGCGGACGGCGGTGACGCCGTCCACGCGGATGCGCGGCGCGGCCGGTGCGAGCGTGGTCGGTGCGGCGACGGTCACGGCGGCCCGCCTCCTTCGGTGTGGGGGGCTGCCGGGGAGACGGTGCTCTCTCCCCGGCAGCCGGGCGGGTCAGGTGGACTTGATGGTGAAGCCGGCGCCGGACTTCGAGGAGACCGTCGACGAGCCGGCGTAGAACGCGTGCAGGGTGTGCTTGCCACGGCTCAGCTTGGGCAGGGTGATGGTCACCTTGCCGCCGCTCAGCGTGCCGGTGGCGATCACCTTCGTGCCCTCGTAGACGCGGACGGTGCCGGTCGGGGTGGTGCCGGTGGCCGTCACCTTGACCGTGACCTTCGCCTTCGCCGTGTGGCTGACGGAGGAGGGCGCGGTGGTGCTGACGGACGGCGTCGCCTTGGTGATCTTCAGGGAGACCTTGGCCGAGGACGCGTTGAGCTTGGCGGTGCCGCCGTAGGAGACGGACAGCGTGTGCGTGGCGACCTTGAGGTGGTTCGACAGGCCGAGGGTGACCTTGCCGGACGCGTCCAGGGTGCCGGTGCCGAGGACCGTGGAGCCCTCCTTCACCGTGACCTTGCCGGTGGGGGCCACGCCGTGCGAGCCCTTGACGGTGACGGCGACCTTCGGGGTCTTGCCGTACGCGGTCGTGGCGGCGGTCGCCGTGGTGGTGCTGGCGAACTTCACCGTGCCGGACCAGTTGGCCGGGGTGCCCTGGCCGTTGAGGTTGGCGCCGGCCACGGAGGCGGAGTAGCTGCCGACGGCCAGGTTCGTGAAGGTGTACGAGGTGGCGTTGGCCGGGACGTCCTTGACGCCGACGACACCGCCGTCCGGACCGGTGAGCGTGATCCGGTAGTCGGTGAGCGGCAGAGCGGTCCGGGCCGGGGCGGTCCAGGACAGCTTCAGGCTCGCGTCGCCCACGGTGGCCTTCAGGGTGGGCGCGGCGGGCGTGGAGGCGTCCGCGGAGGAGCCCTCCAGGCCGCCCAGCTTGGCGTGCCTGGCCAGGCTGACGGAGCCGTTGTACGGCTCGTTGACGAAGCCGAAGTCGGCGATGACTTTCTCGGCGGCGTCGGAGGCCAGCGCGGCGGTGTGGCTGCCGCTGGTGACGAAGACGTCGTAGAGGTCCTTGTCGAAGAAGATGCTGGTCGGGTCGATCGCCCGGGACGGCACGACGTTGTAGACGTCGCGGCCGAAGGTGGCGTTCTCGTAGTAGGCGTTGACCGGGGCGAGCTTGCCGTTCACCGTCGTCACCGGGACGGTGTCGCCGGTGTCGCCGGGCAGCCGCACGGCCGCGAGGTGGGCGCCGGCCGCCGCCGCGTCCTTGCTGTAGTCGGGGGCGACGTCGTTGTTCTGGGCGATCCAGCTGCCGACCGAGAACGGCACGAGCGTGCTGTCCTCGGTGAGCGCCGAGTCGGCCTGGTTCTCCTGGACGGTCGGGATGGTCGGGTCGACGTCGCTGTCGTTCAGACCGATCGCGTTCAGGAAGAACTTGCGGGTGCCGGAGTTGGCCTGCGGGATGCGCGGGTGTACGACGACGCCGTTCACCTTGTGGTCGGAACCGGCGGCGTACACGTCGTGCAGCTGCTGCACCGTCAGCTTGTCCAGACCCGTGCCGCGCACCGCGACGCCGACCGCGTCCCGCGCGAACGGGATGTAGGTGAGCGCGTTGCCGGAGGAGCTGGGGCCGCCGGAGGAACGGGCGAAGTCGACCTGGCCCTTGATGGCGACGCCGTTGGAGTCCGCCCACTTGTCGCCGGTGAGCGACGCGGTCAGGGCCTTGCGGCCCGCGCCGGAGCCGTTCGGGCGGGCGAACTCGGGGCCGCCCGAGCGGGTGGTGATCTTCGACGTGGTCGAGCCGGTGCCCGGCTCGATCGCGTCGTAGGAGGCGACGCCCGCGCCGCTCGCCGACTTCACGGCGCTCGCGGCGTAGCTCTTGCCGTTGACGGTGTCGCCGGCCAGGGCGTTGAGCACGTCCTGCGTGGTGTCGGAGCCCACGCCGACCAGCTTGCGGAAGGTGCCGGCGGGGGTGGGGTCGGCGTACGCCGGGCTCGACAGAGCCAGGCCGCCCGCCACCACGGCGGCGGCGACGAGAGCCGCCGTTGAGCGCGTTCTGCGCATCGAGAGTCTCCTGACGGTAGTGCTTCGAGTGCGGGAGAGGGATCTGGCAGGGTGGTACGGGCCGTCCGCCCCGACTGCCTTTCGGGGCGGGCGGCCGTCTGTGGGGGAGCCTTTCGGCTCCGGGAGGGGCAGCCCCTGAGGGCGCGGGGCTGCGTCAGTCCGCGGCTTCGCCGCCTGGGCGCGGCCGGCCATGACGCGCCCACAGGCGGCGCAGCGCCGGGCCGGCGGAGCCGAGCCTCCGCCGCCCGCCGCCCGCGAAGGGCGCGCCCGCTCCGGCGACCGCGCCGAGCGCGGCACCGACCGGTACGGCGTACCGCAGCGGGTTGGCCGGGTCGGCGGGGGTGTCTCCGGCGGCCGTGGTCTGCACGGCCTTTCCGCCGCCGAAGGACGCGGCGGGGCTGGGCTTGCCGCTCGCGCCGCCGGTCCCGCCCGCCGCGCCGCCGTCCGGCGCACCGCCCGTGGTGCTGCCGCCCGAGCCGGCGCCGTCGGCACCGGTGCCGCCGACGCTGCCGCCGCTCGTGGTGCCGCCCGAGCCGGTGCCGCCGGAGGGGCCGGGGCCGGTGTAGTGCAGGAGGGCGTCGGCGGCGGCGCTGGTGCGGGCGCGCAGGGCCCTCGACAGCGGGGCGTACCCGGCGGGCAGCCGGCCCGGCTCGGCGCCGGAGACCTGCCCCGCGGCCGCCGCGTACTTCAGCAGCGTCGCGTAGTCCGCGCGGGCGTCCGCCTTCAGCGCGCCGGGCCGTACGGCCGCGTACACCAGCTGGGCCAGCGGGTAGGCGCCCTTGGCCCTGGCGTTCTGCGGGGTGATCTCGGCGACGTCCTTGCCGGCGGCGGTCCTCGCCGCCGCGGTCAGGGACGTGGTGGTGGGAGCGACGAAGTTGCCCGCGGTGTTGCGCAGCGCGGCGCTCTGCAGCCCGTAACGGGCGGCGGAGGCCGCGTCGGTGACGGTGATCACGAACCGGGAGCCGACCGTCTGCGGGCCGGGACTCTTGTAGGCGGGCGGGCTCGCCAGCGGGTCCCAGTACGACCTCCACAGGACGTCCGCGCGCCGGGCGTGCAGGGCGCCGGCGTGCATGTCGTCCACGTACGGACGGAAGTCGATCATGCACTGCTTGGCGGTCTCGGGGGCGCCGGTACCGGGCGGGACCGTGCACCAGGGGTCGCTCTTCGGGTAGTCGTCCACGTGCGCGGGGTCGAAGGCCAGACCGGCGGGGTTCAGTTCGGTGTTGGTGCTGTAGTACGGGTTGACCCGCATGCCCCAGTCGTCGGAGACGCCCGAGAGGAACTGCCGGGCCTCCTTGTCGGAGACGATCCACTGCCACAGGGCGCGGGCGGTGTCGCTGTGCCCGAGCGAGGTCATCAGGTCGGTGTCGGTGGCCGGGGTCTCGGCGACCGAGAGATACGCGAACTCGGGGTTGAGCGAGATGAACTCGGGGTCGCTGGCGAGACCCGCCGGGTTGTTCCGCGCCCACTTGTAGCCCTTGGCCACCTTGTCGCCGATCACCGAGCCCCAGGTGGAGTTCCGGTACGACTCCGTCAGCAGCTTGGCCAGCAGCCGCGGCGTCAGCTTGATCGACTTGACCTTGGTGCCCGCGAGCCGGTTCGTCTTCTCCGGTGCTCCGGCCTTGGGTCTGCGTTCGATGGTGAAGCCGATGACGGTGCCGGTGAGCGCCACGGGTGCGTACGTGGTCGTCCCGGAGGGTGCGCTCGAGCCGTAGTCGGCGCCCAGGGCGCGGGTGGTGAAGCCCAGCCCCATGGAGCCGTCGTTGCCGAGCCGGCTGCGGGTGTCGGGCTCGCCCATCTCCGTGTAGCCGTACACCTTGCCGCTCGGGCACAGGGCGGCCTGCCAGCTGGTCATGGCGTCGGCGGCCAGCTCGCTGCCGGTGGTGGGACGCTCGCTCGCGCCGAGCGCGCAGTTGGTGCCGACCTGGTTGAAGTGCAGCGGGATCGCGATGCGGTTCTTCCAGTTGGTGGAGGACACCGGGGAGCCCGCGTTGACCTGGCTGTGGTCGGCGTACGGCTTGCCGTCGAGGTCGAGGTGGCCCTGCGGGACGATCACCAGCCAGCAGGAGCGGGGCGTCTTGGCGCCGCCCGTGGTGACGGGGGCGCCGCAGCCCAGGTGCGGGGCCTCGTTGGCGGTCTGGACCTCGAAGTACTCCTGGCCGGAGCCGTCCGCTCCGGTGCGGGCGAAGTCGACCTCGTTGGTGGTGTTGCGGTTGAAGTAGGGGTTGTTCTGGGTGTTGGTGGTGACCCACTGGCCGTCGACGGTCTTGAAGGGGACCTCGGCCGGCACGCCCGGGTTGGCGGCGCCGTAGCGGTCGTCCTGGCCGTAGTTGGTCGGATCGGCGCTGTAGAAGACCTGGCGGGTGTCGTCCAGCATGTTGCCCGGCCAGCTCCCCCGGTCGGTGGTCGGCGAGGCGCCGTACTGGCACTGGGTGCGCGGCGGGCCGGGGTTGTCCGGGACGGTGTGGTCGTCGTCGCCCCAGCACTGCATGATCTGCACGAAGTCGGTGTTGAACAGTGTGCCGGCGAACGTGGTCGGGGTGCCGCCCTGCCAGGTGACCTGGATGGCCTGGCTGGTGAGGCGGCTGGTCTGGCTGACCGTGAACTTCATGTCCTTGAACTCGCCCCGCCCCGACACGGTGACGGCCGAGTCGGCGGGGGCGGCGCTGGCGGTGGGGGCGGCGCTGGCGGTGGGGGCCGCCTGGGCGACGGCGAGGCCCGCGAGGGCGCCGGCGGCGGCGCCGGCGAGCAGCCGGACCAGCGCGCGGCGTATCGGTCCGCGTCCTGGTCCGCGTATCGGTCCGCGTGTCATCGCTGCCCACCTTCCGTGGAGCGGTCCTGGGAGCGGGAGCCCACCAGGCGGGAGACCGTCGAGGGCAGCAGGAGCAGTCCGAGCACCAGCAAGGCGGCCAGCAGCATCAGCGTCTGGGTGGCGGTCCAGCCGTGTCCGGCGGCGACGGCGACGGGCTGGGCCAGGGCGACCGTGCCACCGGTGGCCGTACCGCCCGCGCCCGAGCCGCCGCCGGCGGAGGCGGTGCCCGGCGCGAGGGTCTGCCCGGTGTCCGGGTCGACGGACGGGCCGCCGCCCGCGGGGCCGCCCGTGCCGCTGCCGGTGCCGCCGGAGCCGGAGGCGCCGCCGCTCGTGGAGCCGCCGGCCGAGGCACCGCCGCTCGAACCACCGCTGCCGCCGTCCGGCCTGGCGCCGCCGCTGCCCGTGGTGCAGGGCGGGGCGCCCTTCCTGTCACAGGGCTTCGGGTAGGGCGCGGTCTCGGCGAGCCGGTTGCGGCCGGAGGTGGTGAAGGTCGGGTTGTTGCAGCGGCGGATGTTGATGTTCTGCGCCTGCACGCCCGGGATACGGCGGATCTGGTCGAAGCCCGCCTGCACCAGGTTGATCGGCAGCGGCGAGTAGCCGAGCTGGGGCGCCTGCTGCTGGCCCTGGCACATGAAGTAGTACGAGAACGCGCCCAGCGTCTTGCCCTTGACCTTGGTGAAGGTGCCCTGCACCTTCAGCGGCAGGATCATGTACGAGTAGCTGGACAGCGGGTAGTTGCGCCGGTCGGTGTCGTTGTAGACGCCGTCGAGCTGCTGGGTGAGGTAGTCCGGTGAGCTCTTGTTCGTGTTGATCCGCGCCTTGAGCAGCGAGACCGCGACGTTCTGCGGGGTCGGCTCGGTGTAGTAGCCCGCGTGGTTGAGGACCTTGGCGACCGGGTAGTGCGCGTTGAGCGCGTAGGAGTAGTTGACGTACCCGATCGCGCCCTCGCCGTAGTTCTGGGCGACGTAGCCGGCCACGCCCAGGTCGCCGGACTGGGCGATCATCCCGGAAGTGGGCGGGTAGTTCGAGGTCTGGCCGCAGGCGCCCGAGCGGCCGACCTTGCGGCAGTAGGCCTGCCACAGGGACTTGTGCTGGTTGGCCATCCACAGCGTGAACTGGGCGGTGGAGCCGGAGCCGTCGGAGCGGACGACCGGCACGATGGCGCGGTGCGGCAGCTGGAGGCCGGGGTTGTCGGCCCGGATCGCCGGGTCGTCCCAGCTCTTGACGACCCCGGTGAAGATCTTCGTGACGACGTCGCCGGACAGACGGAGGTTGTCGACCCGCTTGCCGTTGACGGTCAGGTGGTACATGAACACGGTGCCGCCGGCCACGATCGGCATGTAGGCGTACGAGCCCGGTGCGGGGCGCTCGGCGGCGGAGCCGTCGGTGGGGTGGGTCTGGAAGGGGATGTCGGAGACCGCGAAGTCGACGGTGCCGCTCAGGAACTGGCGGCGGCCGTCGGAGGAGCCGGCGCCGGCGTAGCTGATGCGCATGCCGTACTGGTTCACCGCGCGGCGCCACTCGTCCACGGCGTTCTCGGCCCAGGTGGAGCCCGCGCCGGCGATGGGGGTGTAGCTGTCGGCGGCGGCGGGGGTGGCCGCGGTACTGGCGAGGATGCCGAGCAGTGCGGCCAGGATGCCCAGCCGTCGTAGGGCGGTCGTGATGTGGCTGAGCATCAGTTGTCGTCTCCGTCAGGGGCGTTTTCGGATGCGGGGTGTCGGTCCTCCGGGGAGGCTTCCGGTGCCTTGTCGAACAAGGTCAGGCCCGGTGCGTGCAGGTCAGCGAACCGCTGCGCGTCCCGGCGGGACGCGCGCAGCGCCCTGCGCGCCTGCCGCTTGCTCTGGTGGCCGGGGCCCCGGCCACCGATGACGCGGGCGATCGCGAAGAGGACCAGGACGAGGGCCATCAGGACGGCCGCCGCGCCGAAGCCGCGGGCGATCATCGCCGGCTGGGGCGACTTGACGAAGTTGAAGACGGCCAGGGGCAGGGAGACCATCGGGCCGCTGGTGGGGTCGGCGTTCAGCGAGGCCGTGTAGCCGGCGGTGAGCAGGACCGGCGAGGTCTCGCCGATGCCGCGGGCGGTGCCGAGGATGACGGCCGTGGCGAGGCCCGAGCGGGCGGTGGGCAGGACCACGTGCCACACCGTCCGCCAGCGCGGGGCGCCCAGCGCCTCCGCCGCCTCCGTCAGCGTGCCCGGCACCAGCCGCAGCACCACGTCGGCCGCCCGGATCACGATCGGCAGCATCATCACGCTGATCGCGAAGCCCGCCGCGAGGCCCGACTTCTGCATGCCCAGACCGAGGATCCAGACGGCGTACACCATCAGGCCCGCCACGATCGAGGGCAGCGCGGTCATCGCCTCGACGATCGTGCGCACGAACCGGGAGAAGCGGCCCGGGATCTGGTTCAGGTACACCGCGCAGGCCAGGCCCAGCGGGACCGTGATCGCCAGGGCGATGGAGATCATGATGAGGGTGCCGAGCATGGCGTGCGCGATGCCGCCGTGGGTGAGCGGGTCGAGCGGGCCCGCCTCCTGCATGTCCTGGGTGAAGAAGTTGCCGTGCGGCAGCGCCTCGCGCCCCCGCCAGGCGGTGAAGCCGACGACCAGGGCGAGGGCGACGAACAGCAGCGTGGCCGCGCTCCACAGGACGACCGTCATCACCCGGTCCCGTACCGCCTGACCGTCCTCCTCCAGGCCGGTGAGGACGCCGTAGACGAGGAGGAAGACGAGGTAGGCCGTGACCGTGAAGCCCAACCCGCCCGAGAACGGGGCGAGTTCGCCGAACAGGAGCACGGCCGTGCACAGTCCGGAGGCGACGGCGCCGGTCAGGGCCAGCACGCCCGAGCGGGTGGGGCCGCCGATCCGGCGGGGGACGTCGGGGAGTCCGGGCGCGGGCCGCGCGCTCCCCGCGGCCTCCTCGGCGGCGTCTCGTACGGCGTTGTCTTCCACGACGGTCATCTCAGGCCTCGCTCTGGGCGCCGGACCGGGAGCGGGCCACGATCGACGACGCGGTGAAGTTGACCGCCAGGGTCAGCAGGAACAGCGTCAGACCCGCCGCCATCAGCGCCGACATGCCGAAGTCGGAGGCGTCGCCGTAGTGCAGGGCGATCAGGGAGGAGACGGAGTTCGTGCCTGTCTGCAGGATGTGCGGCTGGATGGCGAAGACCGGCGAGATGATCAGGTAGACGGCGATGGTCTCGCCGAGCGCCCGCCCGAGCCCCAGCATGGTCCCGCCGATGATCCCGCCCTTGCCGTACGGCAGGACGACCGAGCGGATCATCCCCCAGCGGGTCGCGCCGAGGGCGTACGCGCCCTCCCGCTCACCGGCCGGGGCCTGCGCGAACACCTCGCGCATCACCGAGCACTGGATCGGCGCCACCATCAGCGCCACGACCAGGCCGGCGATGAACGCCGACGCGGTGTACACGCTCTCGGAGGCCAGCGGCTCGCCGGGCTGGGTGCCGTCCACCTTCAGGAACGGGATCCAGCCGAACCAGTCGGAGAGCCACCGCGACAGGCCGATCACGTGCTGCTGGAGGAAGAAGAGCCCCCACAGCCCGTACACCACCGACGGTACGGCCGCCATCAGGTCGACCATGGTCACGAGCGTGCGCCGCAGCGGGCGCGGTGCCACGTCGGAGATGAACAGCGCCGTGCCGACGGCCAGCGGCACGGAGATCGTCACGGCGACGGCGGCGATGAGCAGCGTCCCGGTGAGGACGGCCGCGACGCCGAAGTTGTGGACGTCCGGCTGCCATTGCGCGGTCGTGAGGAAGCGGAACCCTCTGACCCGCAGCGCCTGCCCGGCCCGGAGCAGCAGGAACAGGCCAACTCCGGCCATGATGGCGAGGACCGCGACGCCGGTGGCCGTCAACTGGTAACGGAAGATGCGGTCCCCGATGCCGCGGGCGGCGAACGCCCTTCGCGGCGACGGCCGTTGGGGATCTTCGAAGTTACCGGGTCCCGGTCTGCCGGGCCCCTCTACCGCGGACACCACGTATGGCCCCCCATGGGACATGCAGCGACATGTGCGGGAACGGCGTCCCCGCGAGGGGAGAGTCAATGGCTGGATGCTGTCGCTTCCGGGCGCCGTAGACGCCGCGTAGATGAATGGTCCATGTCATTTCGGTGCGCAGGATGTGTGTGTATTGGCCACGGTTCGGTCGTGGCGGCCGATCCGGTCGCTCCGCGCCTCCGCCGCCCGACTCCCGGCCCTCGGACCCCCGTGTCGTACCGCGGTACCACTCGCTCGGCGGGATTCGACCCCCGGTACCACGGAATCGGGGCGAATCGGACTCTAGCGTGGTCGGTGAGGCGTCAGAGACGACGGACGCCCGGGTCCGAGAGAAAGCGACGCGCATGATCGACGCACGGCAACTGACGAAGCGGTACGGGGAGAAGACGGCGGTCGACGGGCTGGATTTCGTCGTGAAGCCGGGCAGTGTCACCGGTTTCCTCGGGCCGAACGGTGCGGGGAAGTCCACCACCATGCGGATGATCGTCGGTCTCGACGCCCCGACGAGCGGCACCGTCACCGTCAACGGCCGGCGCTACGCCCGCCACCGGGCCCCGCTCCAGGAGGTCGGCGCGCTGCTGGAGGCCAAGTCCGTCCACCCGGGCCGCTCGGCCCACCAGCACCTGCGAGGGCTCGCCCTGACCCACGGCATCCCGCGCCGCCGGGTCGACGAGGTCATCGAGCTGGCCGGTCTCGGCAGCGTGGCCAGGAAGCGGGCCGGAGCCTTCTCCCTCGGCATGGGCCAGCGGCTCGGCATCGCGGCGGCCCTGCTGGGCGACCCGCAGACGGTGATGCTCGACGAGCCCGTCAACGGGCTGGACCCCGAGGGCGTGCTCTGGATCCGCAACCTGCTGACCTCGCTCGCGGCGCAGGGGCGGACCGTGTTCGTCTCCTCGCATCTGATGAGCGAGGTCGCGCAGGTGGCCGACCACCTGATCGTCGTGGGACGCGGGCGGCTGCTCGCCGACACCACCGTCAGCGAACTGGTCCGCGAGGCGGGCGGCGACGCGGTGACCGTGGCGACCGACGACCCGGCACGGCTGCGGGACGTCCTGGCCGGACCCGGCGTCGACGTCACCGGCCGGGTCGGCTCCGAGGAGCTGCAGGTGACCGGCCTGACCGCCCGCGAGGTCGGCCTCAAGGCCGCCGAGCACGGCATCCCGCTGTTCGAACTGACCACGCGGACGGTCTCCCTGGAACAGGCCTTCATGGACCTGACCCGGGAGGCCGTGGAGTACCACGGCACGACGTCCGCCACGACGGCCGACGCCGGAACCGGTACGACGCCCGGCACCGGGCCCGCTGCGACGGCCGCCGGCGAGACCGAGCCCGGCACCGAGCCCGGCACCGAGAACCTCGAGACCGCCGGGAGGCCGGCATGAGCACCCTCAGCGCGACCGCCGAAGCACCCCGCACGGCGTCGTCCCCCGACCGCCCCGTCTACCGCGTGACCGGACGGCGCGTGCTGGCCTCCGAGTGGGCGAAGCTCTGGTCGCTGCGCTCGACCTGGATCACGCTGGGCCTCGGCCTGCTGTTCCTCGTCGCTTTCGGGCTGATCGCCGCGACCCGCTTCAAGTCCCAGTACGGCTCCGCCCGCATGGACCCGGACTTCGCCCGCGCGACCGCCGTGAGCCTGTCCCTCTTCGGCACCAACTTCGCCCAGCTCGCCCTCGGCGTCCTCGGCGTCCTGGTCACCGCGGGCGAGTACTCCACCGGCCTGATCCGCTCCACCCTGGCGGCCGTACCGCGCCGGCTGCCCGTGCTGTGGTCGAAGGCAGCCGTGTTCGGACTGGTCGCGCTGGTCGTCGGCACCGTCGGCGCCTGGGTCGCCTTCCTGGCCGGCAGCCGGATCGTCTCCGGCACCCCCGCCGCGCTGGACCTCACGCACGAAGGCGTCGTACGCAGCCTGTTCGGGGCCGGACTCTACCTCGGTCTGGTCGGTGTCATCGGCACCGCACTGGGAGCGCTGCTGCGCTCGGTGGCCGGCGGCATCTCGCTCCTGGTCGCCGCCTTCATGCTCATCCCCGGACTGACCACCCTGCTGCCCAGCTCGTGGCAGGACGACATCAGCCCCTACCTGCCCAGCCACGCCGGCGAGTCCCTGTTCGCCCTCACCCACGACGCCACCACCCTCTCCCCCCTGGCCGGGCTGCTGGTCTTCCTCGGCTGGACGGGCCTCGCGCTCGCGGGCGCGGCGTACCGGCTGGTGCGGAGTGACGCCTGAACGGGCCCACCGCGAGCCTGCCGCGTCCGGCCGCTCCACACACCACAGGTTCCGCGTGCACGATGGACGGGTGAGCGCCGCGACCACCTACGACATCGGCGGGATGGGGCCGCTGGTCACCCGGCTCGGCCGGGTCGGCCGGCGGCTCCGGCAGGCTGACCGGGCCCACCCCTGGGTGCTGGACACCGCGGTGGTGGTGCTGGTCTTCCTGATGTTCTGTCTGCCGGACCTGCTGCACACGGGCACCGGGGACGGAGACGGCCCGCGCCGCTTCCGCCTCGTCTTCACCCGGCTGCCGTTCGGGGGCGTGTTCGTCCTCCAGGCAGGACTGGTGCTGCCGCTGCTGTGGCGCAGGCGCCGGCCGCTGGTCGCCTTCTGCGCCGTCTGGGCGGTGTTCGTCCTCCAGTGGGCGCTGGGTTCGGCGCTGCGCGCGGACGTGGCCCTCTTCGTCGCCCTGTACAGCCTGGCCCTGCACGGGCGGCTGCGGCAGCTGCCCTGGGCCTGCGCCGGCATGGCGGCCGCCATGGCGCTGGTCGCTGTGCGGGTGTCACCGGTGGTGTCCGTCTGGGACGCGCTGTTCTTCCTGCTCAGCACGGCGACCGCGGCCCTGGCGCTCGGCCTCGTGGTCCGCATCCGCCGGGCCCAGCTCGCCGGACTGCGGGACCGGGCGGCCCGGCTGGAGATCGAGCGCGACCAGCGCAGCAGGCTGGCCGCCGCCACCGAACGGGCCCGCGTGGCCCGCGAGATGCACGACATCGTCGGCCACAACCTCTCCGTCATCATCACCCTCGCCGACGCCGGGGCCTACGCCACCGACACCGCCCCCGAACGGGGCAAGGAGGCGCTGTGCCTCATCGGCGACACCGGCCGCCAGGCGCTAGGCGAACTCCGGCGCGTCCTCGGCGTCCTGCGCGACGCGACGGACGGGCGGCGCGGCGAGCCCGAACTCAGCCCGCAGCCCGGCATCGCGGACATCGACACGCTGTGCGAAGGGGTGCGCGCGGCCGGCCTGGACGTCGTCTACCGCACCGCCGGTGACGTCGACGCCCTGGACGAGGGCGTCCAGCTGACGGTCCACCGCATCGTCCAGGAAGCCCTGACGAACACCCTGAAGCACGCGGGCGCCGGCACCCGGGTGAACCTGTCGGTCGCCGCCGAGGACACCCGGGTGACCATCCGGGTCCAGGACAGCGGACGGGCCGTCTTGTCCGGACCGCCGAACGAGGAAGGACATGGCCTGGTGGGCATGCGCGAAAGAGCGGCACTCTACGGCGGAACCGTCAGCGCGGGCCCCGCCGCCGGCGGAGGCTGGCGCGTCGACGCCGTCCTCGCCCTGACCCCACGTGGCGGCGACCTCAGATCCCGCGACGGCGACTCCGCCTCCCGCGACGGCGACTCCGCCTCCCGCGACGGCGACTCCGCCTCCCGCGACGGCGGCCTCGCACCCCGCGGCGGTGACCGATGACCACCACCGTGCTCGTCGTCGACGACCAGCCGCTCCAGCGCTACGCCTTCCGCATCCTCCTGGACTCCGTCCCCGAGACCGAGGTCCTCGGCGAGGCCGCGCACGGCGCCGAGGCCGTCCGCAAGGCCGCCGAACTGCGCCCCGACGTCGTCCTCATGGACGTCCGCATGCCCGGCATGGACGGCATCGAGGCCACCCGGCGCATCGTCGCCACCGGCGCGCGCTCCCGCGTGCTGGTGCTGACCACCTTCGACCTCGACGAGTACGTCCACTCCGCCCTGCGCGCCGGAGCCAGCGGCTTCCTGCTCAAGGACGCCCGCCCCGAGGACCTCCTCGCCGGCATCCGCGCCGTGGCCGGCGGCGACGCCGTCATCGCCCCCGCGCTCACCCGCCGCCTCCTGGAGGAGTACACCCGGCACGTCCCGCACCCGCACCGCGCGGGCGACCCCGCCGAGGACAGGCGGCTGACCTCCCTGACCAACCGCGAGCGCGAGATCCTCGTCGCCGTCGGCAAGGGCTGGACCAACGGCGAGATCGCCGACCGCTTCGTCCTGTCGGAGTCCACCGTGAAGACCCACGTCGGCCGGGTCCTCGCCAAGATCGGCGCCCGCGACCGCGTCCAGGCCGTCATCTTCGCGTACGACCTCGGCCTCGCCCGTCCGCAGTCGGGGTGAACCCGCACCCGAACGGCCCACCGTCACTCGCGCGCCCGTCCGCCACGGGATCTGCTGCTGGCAGGGGTACGGCCGTCCGGGCACGAGCGGAGGAGGACGGGGATGACGGAGCGGGAGCCGACAGGGGAGGACGGCGGGGACGGCGGGGACGGAGGTGCGCACGAGCACGGCCGGGATGCGGATCAGGCCGAACCGGACCGCGCGGAACCAGACCGCGCGGAACTGGACCGACTGCGTGCCCGGGTCGCCGCTCTGGAGGCCCGGCCGGCACGCGGCGGGAAGGAATGGCCCCGGCACCGGACGAGGTCCGCGCTCGCCGCGCTGCTGATCGTCCTCGGCTGTGTCCTCGCCCCGCTCGGCGTGCTCGCGACCTGGACCTCCGACCTGCTGGGCGACACCGACCGCTACGTGGCCACCGTCGCCCCGCTGGCCGCGGACCCCGCCGTCCAGAACGCCGTGGCCGACCGGGCCACCGACGCCCTCATGGTCCACCTGGACATCCCCGACCTCCTGAACGGCGTCGCCCCGAAGGACCGGCCGCTCCTGCAGAAGGGGCTCGGCGTCCTCGGCGGCTCGGTGGAGGGAGCGGTGCGCAGCTTCGTGCACGACAAGGCGCGGGAGGTCGTCGCCTCCGACGCCTTCGACAAGATCTGGCGCGACGCCAACCGGCAGGTCCACACCGCCCTGGACAAGGCCCTGACCGGCAGCGGCGGAGGCGCGGTCCGGCTGGTGGACGACACGGTGACCGTCGACCTCGCGCCGGTCATCGACCGGGTCAAGACCCGGCTGGCCGACTCCGGGCTGACGGCCGCCGAGAAGATCCCCGCGGTGCACACCCAGTTCACCGTGTTCCAGGGGGACAAGGTCAGCCGGATCAAGACCTGGTTCCGGGTGCTGGAACTGGCGGGCCTGTGGCTGCCGGTGCTCGCTGTCGTCCTCACCGCGGCCGGCGTGCTCACGGCCGCGCACCGCCGCCGTGCCCTGATCGCCGCCGCACTGGGCGTCGCCTTCGCCACCCTCCTGCTCGGCCTCGGTCTCACCGTCTTCCGGGCCGTCTACCTGGACTCGCTGCCGCACGGGGTCTCCCAGCCGGCCGCCGCGTCCGTCTACGACACGCTCACCCGCTTCCTGCGCAAGGAGGTACGGGCGGTGGCGGCGCTCGGCGTGATCGTCGCCCTCGCCGCCTGGCTGACCGGACCCGCCCGCTCCGCCCGCGCCGTCCGCCAGGTGTGGCACGCGGGCATCGCCGCGTCCCGCGCCCAGACGGACCGACTCGGCCTGCGCACCGGCCCGGTCGGCCCGTTCGTACGCCGCCGCCGCGCCTGGATCGGCTGGCTCCTGGTGGTCGCGGCCGCCGTCGCCTTCGTGCTCTGGAACCACCCCACCGGCTGGGTCGTCGTCGGCCTCGCCCTGGCCCTGCTCTTCGCTCTCGCGGCGGTCGACTTCCTGGCCACGGAGTGACGACGTTCCGTACGGAGCACCTCGTGCAGGTGCTGCCAGACGCCGGTCTCGTTCCAGTCCCGCAGCCGGCGCCAGGCTCCAGACGGTCCCACAGTTCATCCGGGACGATCCACGGATTCGCAGTCGCAGTCGCAGTCGCAGTCGCAGTCGCAGTCACAGCCGCAGCCGCAGTCGCCGTCCCGGCGTCGTACCGAAATCTGATGACATGCGGATCGGAACACGACACCGGGGCGAACCCTTCCCCATCCCATTCTCATTTACTCTGCTTTTTAGTTTTTCTCCGACGTGATTGTGTTATCGCTTCGAATTCCGCTGCGCGTGCGCACCCTGCCGGGCCGGCGACCGGTATTTCGAGGAGACCTGACCGACGAGTTCCCAGAAGCACACCAGGGCGGTGATCGGGGGAATTCCGAGCATCACGAACGTCAGAATCGCCTGGGACGCGTGGCTGACGCACAGCGCCACCGCCACCCCCGAGGCCGTGAGGATCACGCCCCAGGAACGGTGGGCGCTGCGGCGCTGGACCGTCGCCCGCAGGATCGAGAGGGCCGCGACGAACCACGGCCCGTACACCGTGAGCGGCCACCACTGGGCCAGGTTCGCGGGCAGGACGGTCTCGGCGATGGTGTGCAGCTGGCCGTAGGAGTAGCTGATCGCCCAGGTCAGCAGGGACACCGCGGCCACGCCGATCGAGGCGATCAGGACCGTGACGTGGGTGATGCGCTGACCGCCGTCGAGGAGGTGCGATTCGGCCGGGGGCCGACGCCGGCTGATCTTGCGATGCGACGACCGCTCCGGAGAGGCCGGACCGGCGTTCGGGACGGGAGAGGGGGCGGCGGCCGCCGCACGGGTCGCCCCCGACAGCATGTGGGCGAGTTCTTCGTCCAGGTCCCAGGGCGAGGCCTCCGGCGCCGGAGCGTGCCAGGACTGCTGGGACGGAAAGGAGACGGTGTCGAACGCGGGCTGGCTCAGCGTGTCGCGTTCGTCCCGGAAGACCTGCTGCGGGTCGTAGGGGTGTGCCTCGTAACTGTTCCGGTCCATCCGGTGATTCCTCCGTGTCCTCGTTCAGGAAGCTGTTCCGTCTGGAACACGGGGTCTGCGCGATGCCGCCCAGGCGGCGCTCGTCTCGCTATTCCGTTCGCGGGCCGCCCGCAGGTATTCAGTTTCCATGATCCTGATCTCGTCCAAGAAATCATCGAGGAGGTCCCAGCAACTGCCGAGACCCGCCGGATGATTCATGGCTCCGCATGCTTCATCCCCTGACAGTGACACGCTCACATAACGAGGCTCGATGGAGTGCGGGTGTCGAGCATTCGGGGGAATGAATCCCCCGAAAGAGTTGTCCGGGTGGCCCGAACGGAACACTTGGACGATGACATTAAGTAATAACAATGGAAGCCGGGGAGTCGCTCCCGGTCGCCTCTTTCCCGCGCGGCTACCATGCGTAACACAAGGAGCCGCAGGAGCCGCTCCACGCCCGGACCCCGCGGGCATCGGGGATCGAGAAGTCGGCGGGGCCGGTCGGTGGTCGGTGACGTGGCGAACCGAACCAAATTTCGACTGCACATCGCCCATGCGTGACGGACACGTCCCGGGCGCGTCTTCCGGGCTCCACGCAACCAACGGGGACCGGATCCGGTCATGACGCCGCTGTCGTACGCCCTTCCGATCATCATTCTCTGGGCGCTCGGGGAAAATTGCGGATCCCGATGGGATTCCAGAGGTTCTTGTGGTGACGGCGTGACTTCGGTGGATAGAATATCGCGCGCTGCTCGCGATGGCGGTCGGTGATGTCGGCGGTGGGGGGGGGCGAAGGCACCGTGATTGAGCTGCGAAAACACACAACCCGGGGCGGTTCCGCCCGAGGTTCTGAACGCGCGTTCGCCTTTGCTGGCCTGCGGTGTTTACGGCTTGCCCGCAATATCTTCAGACGATCATCACAATGCGGTCCACGCAACGGCAGTGGGCCCTTTTTCTTTGCCTCGGCGTTCATGATCGGCATCCGTTTCGGGGGCCGGGAAGTGGACGTGCGGCGAGAAGCGGGTGCCTCGTTTTCAAGACAAGAGAAGTGTGGAGTGTGATGCCATGAACCGAGTCGGCAGAGACTCGCGCCAGCCGGCCCACAGGCTTGTGGAGCCGCTGGCACGCGTAGGGTTATCCGTTCTCTTACTGGCGGGCGGCGCCGTGGGAGCGACGTCCGGAACGGCCGCCGCTTCGACCGCCGACGGCACGCTGACGGTCGAGGTACTGCGCGACTTCTTCGGCACCGGCGTCATCAACGCGACGATGGACGTGCCGCAGCGGGGCATGAAGGTGGAGGTCTCCGACCCCGCCGGGCACCATGTCACCGGCGTCACGGACGCCACCGGAAAGGTCGTGGTGTCGCAGTCGACCGAGCTGAGCGGCGGCCAGTACCGCGTCGACGTCAGCATCCCGGCGCCGTACAGCGACTATCTGCGGGCGGCGCCCGCGTCGACGACGCAGAACCACTTCGACAGCTTCACGTCGTTCGTGGACGTGTCGGGCGGAAAGAACGCCTCGGTGGTGACGGGGGTGTGGAATCCGGCCGACTACACGCTGCCGGACTCGCGGTATTTCGTACCGGTCCAGAACGGCGCCAACGGAACCGACACCCGGGCATTGGTGGCGTTCGGAACGAAGACCCGAGGCACGTGTCCCACCGATGTGGCGTGCCCGGCCACGCTGGCCACGCAGGCCCAGGTGGGCACGACGTTCGCGCTGGCGTACGACAAGTACCGGAGCCGGCTGTTCCAGGGTGCGTTCGCCCGCCGGTACGCCCCGTACGGGCCGAAGGGCGCCGACGCAATCTATACGGTGCCGGTCAACGGCGGCGGTGCGCCGGAGCTGTTCGCGCGCGTGCCGGGCGCTGCGGTGACGCCGCACGACGCCGCCGACATGATGAAGGATCCCGGGTTCACCGACGCACCGGGCAAGGAGAGCATCGGTGGCCTGGCCCTGTCGGAGGACGGCTCCACGCTGTACGCGGTGAACCTGCTGACCCGCAGCCTGGTGAGCTTCGACGCGACCGGGGCCACCGCCTCGGTGCCCGAGGCGACGGTGCGGATCCCGGACCCGGGGTGCGCGAGTCCCACCGACTGGCGGCCGTTCGGTCTCACCGTCCACGACAACAAGCTGTACGTCGGTGGCGTGTGCAACGCGGAGAGCACGCAGCAGCGCGCGGACCTGAAAGCCGTCGTCTACACCTATGACGGCAAGCGGTTCACCCCGGTGCTGACCCACTCACTCACCGACAAGCGCGGCACCGTCTTCACCGGTGCCGGCAACGTCGACCAGGCCACCCACTGGAACCCGTGGAACACCAGCCTGGCCACGTGGGACGAAAGGAAGTTGGGCGGCGCCTTCATCGATCCGCAGCCGGAGCTCGCCTCCCTCGCCTTCGGGCGCGACGGTTCGATGATCCTTGGTTTCCGCGACCGGTTCATGGACGTTCTCAGTGCGAAGGGGCTGGACCCCCGCCCGCTGAACAACACGCCGGAACTCGGCATGTCCGGTGGTGACATCAACATGGCCTGCGCCAGTCCCACCGGTGGATACGCGTGGGAAGGCACCGGAGACTGCCCCAACCACGCCACCCCCGCCAACGACGACAACGAGGAAAACGGCGTCGTCGAATACTTCCCGGGCGAGTACTTCGCCGGAGGGCACCAGGAAACCGCGCTGGGGTCGGTGGCCTACATTCCACAGCAACCGTGGGTCGTCAGCACGGAGTTCGACCCGACCGTCAACATCGAAACCGCCGGTACCGGTTATCACCACATCACGACCGGTCAGGGCCCGGGTAACGCTCCGGCCGCCAACGCGTACCAGTTCGTCGGTCAGGAACAGAACGGGTTCGGCAAGGCCGGCGGGCTCGGTGACATCGCGTACGCGGCGGCGAACGCGCCGATCCAGATCGGCAACGTCGTGTGGTTCGACGGCGACCACAACGGGATCCAGGACCCGGGGCACGTGCTGCTGCCGGGGGCGACGATCAACCTGCTGGACGCGGACGGCAAGCAGGTCGCGACGACCAAGACCGATGCCGCGGGCGAGTACTACTTCGGTGGCGTCGGCGCCGCGTACGAGCTCACGCCAGGTGCGAAATACACGGTGCAGTTCGACGTGTGCACCGCGGACACCAGCAAGGTGCCCGAGCAGCCCCCGGCGAGCGAGCTGCGGTTCACGCTCCCGCGGGCCGGTGCCGACCGTGCGCATGACTCCAATGTGACCCCGCCGACCACGGGGGAGTTGTGCAACGGCTCCGCGCCTGTCACGGCGCCGGACAAGCCGGGCGGGGTCGATCACACGATCGACGCCGGGGTGTACATCCCGAAGGCGAAACCGACGCCGACGCCGACCCCGACGCCGACCCCGACCTCGCCGCCGGCCTCTACGCCGCCGTCACCCGCGCCGCCTGCCCACAACCCGGCCCCGGCCGGTGGGAGTTCGGGTTCGATGGCGAACACCGGTATGTCCGGGGTGCCGGAGACGATCGCCCTCGCCGGTGTGCTGGTGGGTGCGGGCCTGGTCATCGCGTTCGTGAGTCGCAAGCGTCGCGCCCGGAAACACTGAACGAACCGAACAACAGCGATCTGCCCGCCCGCGACCCGGATATGGCGCGGTCGGGCAGATCACGTCCCGGCCGGTCCGCGAGGGCCGGCCTTGGCGTCGTATGCCGATGGGCTGCCGAGTGCCGCCGCGACCGTACGGCGGCCGAGCAGTCGCGTGATGGAGAGGGTGAACCAGAAGAGTGTCAGCGTCGAGCCGCGTGCGGAGCGTGAGAATCCAGCAAGCTCTACCGGGCCGTGCGGCTGACCGGCGCCGATGGCTGAGGCCACGCTGGGCGGCAGCCGTCATCGGCGGCATAGCGGCCGTCGTGGTGACCGCGGTCCTGGTCACCGGCGGCGGCTCCGGCGCCGGCGGTCCGCGCGCGCTGACGTCGGATGAGGCGAACCTGCTGGCGATCACGCGGTTCCGCAACTACGAGGCGCACGGCCGCGCGGTGACGATCACTGTGCCGGACACCGCCGGTGGGCTGGTCGTCACCGGGTCCGTCGACTACCGGGGCAAGCTCGGTTACGGGGTGGTGCACGGCACCGGGCGCGACAGATCCAGCGACGGGCTGATCGAGTGGACGGGCGCCTCGGTGTTCTTCCACCCGATGGCGAACGCCCCGGCGCACGCACCCGCGTCGCCGCCCCGCTCGGGCTGGTACGGCCGTCCGCTGCAGTCGTCCGGCAACTCGCTGGACACCTCGCTGGCCATCGCACTCGGTCTCGGCAGCGACCGGCCGGACAACGCCCAACTGCTGCCGCAGAACGGCGCCGCCTGGTGGGGACGAGACGAGGTGGACGGGCATCGGGTGGACGTCATGACCGGGCCGTCCTCCCCTGGCCGCTCCGGCACGGCGGGCAACGTGCGCTACTGGGTCGGCCCGGACGGCACCATGTACCGGGTCCGCGTCAGAGTGGGTTCCGAGTCACAGCCGGTGGTCATCGCCTTCGACACCCAGAGGTACGTTCCGGTCAAGCCCGTACCCGGAGTCACCCCGACGCGGTAGCCGCTGTTCAGGACGTATGCACCCGCGCACCCGCGGCGAGCAGGGACGCCGGCGGCAGCGGGACGCCTGCCGTGTCCGGTAGGGCCGGTGAAGCCGGGACAGCGGTGGCGCCCGTGGTGGTGGCGCGGGGGAACTGCGGCTGTGGACCAGGCACCGCGATCTCGGTGAACGGGATGCCACCGGGTGCCGTCGGCATCGCCCACCTGCCCGTCGGAGAGGGCGACCTGGCCGGAAGCGGGCAGGACGCGGTGGTCGCGAGCCGGGCGGGCACTGTGGTGCGCAGTTCGTTGCCGCGCAGGCAGTTGCCCCGTCCCCGCGTGGCGGTGGGGAACGTCCAGCCGACGTCGACGCCGTTGCCGGTGAACGTGTTGTCCACGATCTGGTTGCCGATGGGAGGCATGTCGGCGGTCGCGGTGATCACCAGTCCGGCGTTGCTGTTGTCGGCGATGCGGTTGCGGACGAACTGGTTGTCGCTGCCGCCGTCGATGCCGATGCCGGTGCCCCACCCGCCGTCGGCCTGCTCCGGGGTGGCCGTCTGCTGGTTGGCGGCGATCAGATTGCCGGCGATGACGGCGCCCTGCTGCGGGAGCAGCTTCTCCTGGTGGTCGGAGTCGGTGGTGAGCCCGACCCGGTTGCCGACCAGGCGGTTGCCGACCACGTACATGTCCCCGCTGGCGTTGGTGCCTTCGTAACCGACCGCGTTGAGTTCGGCGACGTTGTCCCGCACCACGATGCGACAGGGCTTGCACTGTCCGACGTAGATCCCCGAGTCGGCCCCGCCCGAGGCGTACGAATGCTCGATGACACCGTTCTGCGCGGAGAACGCGTAGATGCCGTACAGCCCGTTGCGGGTCGCGGTCACATACGAGACCAGGAACGACTTCAGGAAGGTGACGGGCTCGTCGCCGGTGTCGTACCCCCCGGAATGCCCCGGCATCCCGGCGGCCGCCTTCGCCGAACCGGTGACCAGGACCCCGTTCTGCGTGTTGTTGCGCACGGTCAGGTTTTCCACGGCCACCCCGGGCGCCGTGACGACGACACCGTTCGGCTGCCGCAACTGCCCGTCGATGACGACCTTGTCCCGGGACGCGCCGCGAAGAGTGACGCGAGCCGTGTCGATCCTCACCGACTCGTGGTACACACCGGGTGCGACCAGCACCAGGTCACCGGGCCGGGCCAACGACACCGCGTCCGAGATCGTCGGGGCATCGGCAGGCACACGGATCGTCACATGCGCACCGCTCGGTCGCCGGCCCTTGCCGGATCCGCCGCCGTCGTCGCCACCGCCGCAACCGACCACAAGTGTCAGCGTGCCCAGTACCGCCGCCACCACGCGAAGAGCTAATCGAGGCATGATCCCAGTCTCGCGCATGGTGCCCAATTCCACGCCAGAATCGGAAGGTTGACCGGCATGCGCGATTCGGGTGTGGCACCCTGCACACCATGCACCGAGCCGATCACCATCCGTCGCGCCGCGCGTTCCTCGATGTCACCGGCGCCATGATGGCCGTCGGTCTGACCGCCGGGTGCACATCGGACTCCGCCGAGCCAGGCCGGCACGGCCCTTCCGGGGCGGCCACGCCGACGCCGGTTCCGGTGACGGGCCGGCACCAGGCGGGCATCACGCTCCCTCAGCCGGCCCAGCGCAACCTGCTGGCCGTGGTGGCCGACCTCGATGACGGCGTGGCAGTCGGCCCGTTACTGGCCGACCTCGGCGAAGCCATCCGCACACTCGCCACCGGAACCGACGCGCGACTGCTGGGCCTGCCGCCCGGCGACCTGACCGTGACCGTCGGCGTGGGCCCCCGACTGGTGCGCACGGCCGGTGCCTCCCTGCCCGGCGCGGCCGACCTCCCGCGCTTCTCCCGCGAGCGGATCTCCCCAGGGGCACGCGGCGGAGACCTGCTGTTACAGATCTGTGCCGGCGACGCGCTGCTCCTGCCCGTCGTCGCCGCCGCGCTCCTGGACCAGGCTGGTGACCGCGTCCACGAACGCTGGCGCCAGTCCGCACGCCGCGGTACGGACGTGCCCGTCGGCAACGGCCTCACCGCGCCACGAAACCCGCTCGGTTTCATCGACGGCATCGTGGGCCCGCACACGACCGCCGAGCGACAACGCGACTTGTGGCTTGCCGGGCCTGACGCGGTCGCCGGCGGCACCCTTGCCGTACTGCGGCGCATGGAACTCGACCTGCCGCGGTTCGCCGCCCTGTCCGTGGCCGAGCAGGAAGCCGTCTTCGGGCGGCGGCGGACCAGCGGCGCCCCCCTCTCCGGCGGCCCCGTCGCCTCGGGCCCGAACCTCGGCGCCAAGACACCGGACGGACGCTATCTCGTCCCCGTGGACGCCCACGTGCGCAGGGCCAACCCCGCCGTCGTCGGCGCCGGCCTCATGCTCCGCCGCTCCTACACCATCGACGATCCCGCCCCCGGCCTGCTCTTCATCAGCTTCCAGAACGACCTGCGGACCTTCACCGCCACCCTCACCCACATGGACACCTCGGACGCACTGCTGCGATTCACCACCACGACCGCCAGCGCGACCTTCCTGATCCTCCCCGGCTTCGACCGGCAACACCCGCTCGGCTCCGGGATGTTCGGCTGATCATTCGGCTGACCGACGACGGCTCGACCCGGGGGTAGCCGGGGGCCGGCCCCTCAATGTGCCCTGGCCGCCTGACGGACCCTCCCGGCACACGACGAGGGCGGGACCCGAAAGCCCCGCCCGATCCGCAAGAAACCCCGGCTCAGGGCCAAACCAAGCAATACGGCTGATGCCCCGCCTCATGCAGCCGATGCGAGAAGTCCTGCCACTCGTGCAGCAGTTGGTACACGTTGAACGCGTCGCGCGGGCCGCCCCGGTCCGGCACCGTGGACCAGATGAAGGCCGCCGCGCCCACGGCTTCCTCGCCGATGCCGCGCAGTGGGTCGACGACCGTCATCGGGAGTTTGACGACCGCGTAGTCGGGGTGCAGGACGACCAGTTCCAGGGGCGGGACCTTGTGCAGGGGTACGCCCTCGATGCCCGTGAGGACCATCGCGGCCATCGTCTCCGGCTTGATCTTGGTGAACATGCCGTTCATGCCCAGCTCGTCGCCGCCGAGCTCCTCGGGGCGCATCGAGATGGGGACGCGGGCCGCGGTCGCACCGTCGGGCGCACCGAAGTATTTGTACGTCACCCCCACCCGACCACCATTCCCGCTCCCCGCCCGGAGACGCTCGGGCTCGCTCGGTACGCCCTGTGCCTGACGTGCGTCGCTCTGCCGCTTCTCGGCCGCTTCCTCCGCCTCGCGCCGGTGCCTGCCCCGCCGGGCACGCCGAGGACCCAGGTCGTCAGTCCCCTCGCCCAGTCCGCCACCGCGATGCATATCTCCACCCGACTGCATTTCTAGGACGCTCGGCCCCGGCCGCGCAACCCGATCATCGTGTCAGTGACCTCCCCCACGGCCGCTCGCCGAAACGTGCGGTGAAACACCAGTCCGCGGGATCCCTCCGGTCCCCGATCACTACGTGCCACAGGGGCTTTGTGTATCACTGCGTGTGTCAGTTGTCAGTCTCGCAGATGGCGAGCGAGCGGCCAGGGGATCAAGCCAGGGAAGCCGGGGCAAGTCGGGGAGGCCAGGGAAGCCGGGGCAAGTCGGGGAGGTCAGGGAAGCCGGGGGTACGCCGGGGAGGCCGGGGCAAGTCGGGGAGGCCGGGTGGGGCAAGGGGATCGAAGCGGCGGAACGGCCGGGAGAGCAGGGGCCGGGGCCGGGATCGGGGCGCGGGGAGGGGGCGGAGCCGCCGGGAATCGGGCACGTGGTTGTCCGGGCGGCGCACCGCTCCGCCTACCCTGAGGAGGTCACCACGCAACCGGAGTCCGAGAAGCCGGAGAAGTCGCAGACCATGACTGCCCAGAGCGAAACGCCCTATCCCTACGACGCGCCCGCCTCGCAGGCGCTCTTCGACCGCGCCTCCGTCGTCACGCCGGGCGGCGTGAATTCGCCGGTGCGCGCCTTCCGCGCGGTCGGCGGCACGCCGCGGTTCATGGTCTCCGGCAGCGGGCCGTACCTGACCGACGCCGACGGGCGCGAGTACGTCGACCTGGTGTGCTCCTGGGGTCCGATGATCCTGGGGCACTCGCAGCCCGAGGTCATCGCCGCCGTCCAGGACGCGGTCGCGCGCGGTACGTCCTTCGGCACGCCCGGTGAGGGGGAGGTCGCCCTCGCCGAGGAGATCGTCGCCCGGGTGGAGCCCGTCGAGCAGGTGCGGCTGGTCAGCAGCGGCACCGAGGCGACCATGTCCGCGATCCGGCTCGCCCGCGGGTTCACGCAGCGCACCAAGGTCATCAAGTTCGCCGGCTGCTACCACGGCCACGTGGACTCCCTGCTCGCCGCGGCGGGCAGCGGGGTCGCGACGTTCGCGCTGCCCGACACCCCCGGTGTCACCGGCGCCCAGGCCGGCGACACGATCGTGCTGCCGTACAACGACCTGGAGGCCGTGCACGAGGCCTTCCACCGGCACCCGGGCGAGATCGCCTGTGTCATCACCGAGGCCTCGCCCGGCAACATGGGCGTCGTGCCGCCGGACCCCGGGTTCAACGCGGGTCTGAAGGACGCCTGCCGGAAGAACGGTGCCCTCTTCATCTCCGACGAGGTCATGACCGGCTTCCGCACCAGCAGGGCCGGGTGGTACGGGATCGACGGCGTGAAGCCCGACCTGATGACCTTCGGCAAGGTCATGGGCGGTGGCTTCCCGGCCGCCGCCTTCGGCGGCCGGGAGGACGTGATGGCCCATCTCGCGCCCGCCGGGCCCGTCTACCAGGCCGGCACGCTCTCCGGGAACCCCGTCGCCACCGCGGCCGGCCTCGCCCAGCTCCGGCTCCTGGACGACGCCGCGTACGAGAAGGTCGACGCCGTGTCCGCGCAGATCCAGGGCCTCGTCACCGAGGCGCTGAGCAAGGAGGGCGTGGCGCACCGGCTGCAGACCGCCTCCAACATGTTCTCGGTGTTCTTCACCGACCGGCAGGTGCGCACCTACGAGGACGCCAAGCGGCAGGAGTCGTTCCGCTTCACCGCTTTCTTCCACTCGCTGCTGTCGAACGGCGTATACCTGCCCCCGTCGGCCTTCGAGTCCTGGTTCGTGTCCACGGCCCACGACGAGCGGGCCATCCAGAAGATCGCCGACGCCCTTCCGGCGGCGGCCCGGGCCGCTGCGGAGGCGACCGCGTGACCAACAACGGCAACGGCACCAACGGCACCAACGGCACCAACGGCACCAACGACAAGGACATCACCGTCGTCCACCTCATGCGGCACGGCGAGGTCGACAACCCGAGCGGGGTCCTGTACGGGCGGCTGCCCGGCTACCACCTGTCCGACCTGGGCCGGAAGATGGCCGAGCGGGTCGCCGAGCACCTCGCCCCGCGGGACGTCACCCATGTCGTCGCCTCCCCGCTGGAGCGCGCGCAGGAGACCGCCACGCCGATCGCCAAGGCGCACGGGCTCGACCTCTCCACCGACGGGCGGCTCATCGAGGCCGACAACGTCTTCCAGGGCAAGACCTTCGGTGTCGGCGACGGTGCGCTGCGCCGGCCGGAGAACTGGAAGCACCTGGTCAACCCGCTGAAGCCGTCCTGGGGTGAGCCGTACATCGACCAGGTGGTCCGGATGATGGGCGCGCTGAACGCGGCCAAGGACCAGGCCCGCGGGCACGAGGCGGTGCTGGTCAGCCATCAGTTGCCGATCTGGATCGTGCGCAGTTACGTCGAGAAGCGGCGGCTGTGGCACGACCCGCGCAAGCGGCAGTGCACGCTCGCCTCGCTGACGACGTTCACGTACCAGGGCGACAGAATCGTCTCGGTCGGCTACACCGAGCCCGCGATCGACCTCGTCCCGGCCCACCTCCGCGCCGGCGCCAAGCCGGTGAAGGGGAAGAGCAAGGCCTTCGGGGCCTGAGAGTTCCGAGAGTTCCTGAGAGTGCCTGAGGGCTCCTGAGCACCCATGCCTCCGGCACGCTTTGCCAGGCCTGTTGTGTAAAGCATAAGAAGCGCACGGAACCTCCCCGATCGTCACGGCCCCCAGCTGGTCGACCACAGCGGGCCTGACGAATCGGGGATCTCCATGCGCGCCACTTGCGCGGCGCCAAGTCCGCCACCGCGGACGCCACCTGGGGAGCCGCCGGAGCGCTGGCCGAAATGTCCGGAGTAAATACCTCCTGAAATGCGGTTTTCCGCCCGCCAGGGGGGCGCGCGAGATCCCCGGAACCGACATGCGAAACTTTTCACATGAGTACCCGTAGCCGCGCCGTCCTGCTCAGCGCTGTGGCCGCCGTCGCGGCACTGACCCTGTCCGCGTGCGGCAAGGGCGGCACCTCCGGCGGGGGCGGCAACACCAACTTCATCACCGGCAACAACGGCATCGACACGGCCCCCAAGGGCGAGCGGGCCGCGGCCCCCGACCTGTCCGGCACAACCATCGACGGCAAGTCGCTGGACGTCGCCGACTACAAGGGCAAGGTCGTCGTCGTCAACGTCTGGGGCTCCTGGTGCGGGCCGTGCCGCGAGGAGGCCAAGTACTTCTCCAAGGTCTCCCAGGACTACGCGGACAAGGGCGTGCAGTTCGTCGGCATCAACACCCGTGACAGCAGCACCACCCCCGCGGTCGCCTTCGAGAAGGAGCACGGGATCAGCTACCCGAGCCTGTACGACCCGACGGGCAAGCTGATGCTCCGCTTCAAGAAGGGCACGCTCAACCCGCAGTTGATCCCCTCCACGCTGATCATCGACAAGGACGGGAAGGTCGCGGCGCGCGCCCTGGAGGCGCTCGACGACACCACGCTGCTGAAGATGCTCCAGCCGGTCCTCGCGGAGAAGTGACGTGAGCGCATTGCTGACGCTCGCCGCTGAGACGGGCCGGAACCAGACCGTCCTCAACGGCGCCCTGCTGGTCGCCCTGCCGGTCGCCCTGCTCGGCGGACTGGTCTCCTTCTTCTCGCCCTGTGTGCTCCCGCTGGTCCCCGGCTACCTCTCCTACGTCACCGGGGTCGCCGGCACCGATCTGGCGGAGGCCAAGCGCGGGCGGATGGTCACCGGAGCCGCCCTGTTCGTGCTCGGCTTCAGCGCCGTGTTCGTCTCCGGCGGGGCGCTGTTCGGGTTCTTCGGCTGGCACCTGCAGGAGTACAAGGACACCCTGTCCACGGTGCTCGGCGTGCTCATGATCCTCATGGGCGTCTTCTTCATGGGGTTGATGCCCTGGCTCACCCAGCGCGAGTTCCGCTTCCACAAGCGTCCGGTCGCGGGTCTGGTGGGCGCACCGCTACTCGGTGCCCTGTTCGGCGTCGGCTGGACGCCCTGCCTCGGTCCGACCCTCGCCTCGGTGAGCTTCCTCTCCCTGCACGACTCCAGCGCCGGGCGCGGCGCCCTGCTGATGGTCGCCTACTGCCTCGGGCTCGGCGTGCCCTTCGTGCTGGCGGCCGTGGCCTTCCGCAAGGCGCTCGGCGCCTTCGGCTGGGTCAAGCGCCACTATGTCTGGGTGATGCGCATCGGCGGCACGATGATGATCGTGACCGGTGTGCTGCTGCTGACCGGGGCCTGGGACCGCCTGGTGCAGGAGATGCAGACCTGGTCCGACGGCTTCACTGTGGGGATCTGATCGATGAGCAAGACCGAAACCGACAAGAGCCAGGACCAGGAGGACCTGGGGGCGGCCGGCTCGCAGCTGTCCACCGCGCCCCAGGAGGACGCGGTGAGCCTGCCCTCGCTGGGCGTCGTCGGCTGGATCCGCTGGTTCTGGCGGCAGCTGACCTCCATGCGGGTCGCGCTGCTGCTGCTCCTGCTGCTCTCCCTCGGCGCGATCCCCGGCTCGCTGATCCCGCAGACCGGCGCCGACGTCACCAAGGTCGACGACTTCCGCAAGGCGCACGAGACGCTCGCGCCGGTCTACGACAAGCTCGGCCTGTTCCACGTCTACAGCTCGGTGTGGTTCTCCGCGATCTACATCCTGCTGTTCGTCTCCCTCATCGGCTGCATCGTCCCGCGCACCTGGCAGTTCGTCGGCCAGCTGCGCGGCCGCCCGCCGGGTGCGCCGAGGCGGCTCACCCGGTTGCCCGCCTACACGACGTGGCGTACGCGGGCCGACCCCGAGCAGGTCCGCGAGGCCGCGCTCGCGCTGCTGCAGAAGCGCCGCTTCCGGGCCCACCTCGCCGGTGACGCCGTCGCCGCCGAGAAGGGCTATCTGCGGGAGCTGGGCAACCTGGCCTTCCACATCGCGCTGATCGTGCTGCTGATCGCCTTCGCCTGCGGCCAGATGTTCAAGTCGGACGGCACCAAGCTGGTCGTCGAGGGCGACGGGTTCTCCAACTCGCTCATCCAGTACGACGACTTCAAGTCCGGCAGCCTCTTCAGCAACGACGACCTGGTGCCGTTCAGCTTCGACCTGAAGGACTTCAAGGGCACCTACGAGCTCACCGGTCCGAACCGTGGCACCCCGCGCACCTTCGAAGCGAGGATCGACTACAGCGAGGGCGCGTTCGGCAAGCAGAAGCCGACCACCGTCAAGGTCAACGAGCCGCTGAAGATCGGCGACGCCAAGGTCTACCTCGTCAGCCACGGCTACGCGCCCGTCATCACCGTCCGCGACGGCAAGGGCAAGGTCGTCTACCGCGACGCCGTCCCGCTGCTGCCGCTCGACGGCAACGTCAGCTCCCAGGGCGTGGTCAAGGTGATGGACGGCTACCGCAATCCCAAGGGCGGGAAGGAGCAGCTCGGCTTCCAGGCCTTCTTCGTCCCGACCTTCGACGCGCGCAGCGGCACGATGCTCTCCCAGTTCCCGGCGCTGCTGAACCCGCTGCTCGCGGTGAACGCGTACCACGGCGACCTGGGCGTCGACTCGGGTCTGCCGCAGAGCGTGTACCAGCTCGACCTGAAACACATGAAGAAGTTCACGGACTCCAAGGGGCAGCTGCTGAAGAAGCTGCTCAAGCCGGGCGACAGCATGCAGCTGCCGAACGGCGCGGGGTCCATCACGTTCGAGAAGGACGTCAAGGAATGGGCCGGCTTCGAGATCGTCCAGGAGCCGGGCAGCGGCTGGGCGCTCGGCGGTGCCGTCGTGGCGATCTTCGGTCTGGCCGCGTCCCTGTTCATCCAGCGCCGCCGCGTGTGGGTGCGGGCGGTGCGCGGCGCCGACGGCGTCACGGTCGTCGAGATGGCCGGGCTCGGCCGCAGCGAGTCCGCCAAGGTGCCCGAGGAACTCGGCGACCTCGCCGGGATCCTCTACGACCAGGCGCCGGGGGCACCCGACCCCGACGATTCTCCAGCATCCGACGAAGCAACCCCCGACCCCGAAGTCGTACCTGCCGAAGGGGCTGAGAAATGACTCTCGCCGCCGCACACGAGCTTGCCGCAGCCACCAACGAACACCTGGCGAGCATCAGCAACACCCTGATCTACTCGTCGATGGCCGTCTACACGCTGGCCTTCTTCGCACACATCGCCGAATGGCTCTTCGGCAGCCGCAGCAAGGTGGCCCGTACGGCCGCCGCGCTCACCGCGGACACCTCCGGCGCCGCGCAGAAGGCGAACGGCCCCGTCGTCACCGTGAAGAAGGCCGGAGGGACGGCCGTGCTGGAGCGGCCCGAGGTCGTCGTGCGCTCCGCGTCCGGCGCCCGGGACGTGCCGGACGGGCCCGGTGCGCACGGCGGTGACGTCCAGGGCGACATGTACGGACGGATCGCCATCTCCCTGACGGTGCTGGCGTTCCTGGTGGAGCTGGCCGGCGTCGTCGCCCGCGCGGCCTCCGTGCAGCGGGCGCCGTGGGGCAACATGTACGAGTTCAACATCACCTTCTCCACGGTCGCCGTCGCCGTGTACCTCGGGCTGCTGGCGCTGAAGAAGAACGTGCGCTGGCTCGGTCTTTTCCTGGTCACCACCGTCCTGCTCGACCTCGGCCTCGCGGTCACCGTGCTGTACACCGCGAGCGACCAGCTGGTCCCGGCCCTGCACTCGTACTGGCTGTACATCCACGTGTCCACCGCGATCTTCTGCGGCGCGGTGTTCTACGTCGGCGCGGTCGCCACGATCCTGTACCTGTTCAAGGACTCGTACGAGAACAAGCTGCAGACCGGCGGCAAGCCCGGAAAGTTCGCGACCTCGGTCCTGGAGCGCCTGCCCGCCTCGGCGTCCCTCGACAAGTTCGCCTACCGCATCAACGCGGCCGTCTTCCCGCTGTGGACGTTCACGATCATCGCGGGCGCGATCTGGGCCGGCGACGCCTGGGGCCGCTACTGGAACTGGGACCCCAAGGAGACCTGGTCCTTCATCACCTGGGTCGCCTACGCCTGCTACCTGCACGCCCGCGCCACCGCCGGCTGGAAGGGTCGCAAGGCCGCCTACCTGGCGATGATCGCCTTCGGCTGCTGGCTGTTCAACTACTACGGCGTCAACATCTTCGTGACCGGCAAGCACTCCTACGCGGGCGTGTAAGTCCCTTTCCGCCGAGGCCGGTTCCCGTGACTCAGGTCACGGGAACCGGCCTTCGTCGTACGGACGGGCGTCCGTGACCAGGTGCGCATCCCCTGCCCCAGGAGCAGGCTGGTGTCATGAACGGTTCCATCGAACAGGGGGCCAGCCGGACGCAGGGGACCACGCACATACTCCACTTCCTGGTGCGGATTCCGCGGCGGATGGAGGACGTCTGGCCGGCGGTGGCCACTCCCGCGGGGCTCGGGGGCTGGTTCACCGCCGTCGACGTTCTCGAGCCCAGGCTCGACGGGGCGGTCACGCTGCGTGATGTGGGGACCGGGAGGGTCACCGCGTGGGACGTGGACCGGGTCGCCGAGTACACCGTCGGGGGCGGGGGGCGGATCCGGTTCCATCTGGAGCGGGCCGGGGACGAGGGGTGCGTGCTGCGGTTCACGCACGAGTTCCGGGGCGAGGGGGAGTCGGAGGCCGGCTGGCGCGCCAGGTTCGAACATCTGATCGACATTCTCAAGCCGTCGCAGCCGCCACAGCCGTCGCAGCCGCCACAGCGGTCGCAGCCGCCACAGCCGTCGCAGGCCTAGGACGGCGGCAGGCACTCCTTCGTCGGTGGCTTGCCCTCCGGCCAGGCGATGCGGACGAACCGGGAGCCGCCCTCCGGGGTCAGCTCGACGATCGGTACGGCCTTGTCGTACGGGTTGCCGTGCGCGTCCAGGCAGATCCAGCCGCTCGCCCCGTTCACCCGCAGCGACCCCTTGACCTGCGGCCACTGCAGCCCCACGTCCTGCAGGGCCGGGACGGTCCGCCCGTCCGGGACCGCCTCGCGGATGCCGTGGACCGCGAGGCGCAGGGTGTCGTAGCCGATGATCAGCTGACCGTCGTCCAGGGCGACCGTGCCGATCGGGCCGACGGGTGCGCGCTGCGCGGACGTCAGCAGGGTGCGCATCGCCTGGAGGTCGGCGGCGGAACCGCCGGTCCTCGCGGAGGCCTTCGTCCAGGCGTCGGGGTGGGCGAGGGAGGTGTAGCGGACCGAGAGGTTGTGCCGCAGGGCCTCGCGGTCCAGGGTCTTCTCGTGGGTCAGGTACGAGGCCTCGTCGCCGGTGAGCACCGTGAACGCCCGGTCCTGGCAGCCGCGCCCGCCCAGCGCGTTGATGAACTGCCGCAGCTGGGTGTGCCGGCCCGCGAACAGGATCGTGTCCGTCTCCCGGGAGGTGTCGCACACCAGGTGCGTGATCTGCCGGAAGGTGTTCGCGGTCGTGCCCTCCTGGCTGCGGTCGGCGGGCGGTGTGAACGGCTGCGGCTCGTACGGCGAGCCCTTGATCAGCGCCGCGAACGACTCCTGCAGCGTGCGCGTGTACGGGTCGCCCGGCTTGTCGTACACCAGCAGGGCCTTGCCCGCGCTCACCTTGGCGAAGGACGCCAGCGCGCGGGCCTCGTCGGTGTTGGTCGGCGCCACCCGGGCGAGGCCGGGGAAGGGGTCCTTGCCCCGCTGCCCGTTGGCGAGGTCGTCGGCGGTGATGGAGGAGCCGATCACCGGGACGTGGTGCCGGGTCAGTTCCCGTACGGCCTTCTTGTTGTTGTCGGTGCTCTGCCCGATGCCCGCGACCGCCCGCAGCCGGTCCGTGCTCGTCGTCATGGCGACGAGCCGGTCCACCACCTGCCGCCAATGGCCGCCGTCGGAACCGGGGTTGGCGAGCACCAGCCGGATCTTCGGGTCCTCCCCGTTGGACTTCTTGTTGGCCTGGTACTGCGCCAGGTAGGCGCCCTGGAGCTGGTGCTGGATGTCGTTCAGGTTCGTCGTGGCGGAGGAGCTGTACGGCAGCATCAGCGCCACCGTCACATATTTCTTGGGGCCGAGGCTGTCGTTCTCCCGCGCGATCGCCCGCACCACGTCCCGCAGCTGGGCGTGCCCGAAGTCGTACGGACCCGTGGCCACGCCCACGCACTCGTCGTCGTCCTCCGGTCGTGCCACCCCGGGCGCGCAGGACCGGTCCTGGTGGGTGAGGGTCCGCACCGCGAACACCAGGCCGGTCACCAGGCAGGCCGCCAGCAGCAGCGCCAGATAGCGGCGCAGCGGGATCTCCCACACGCCCTCGCGCAGCCACGTGCCCACACCCCTGCCCGCCATCACGCCTCCCCGCTCGATGAGTCCGGGCCGTCGTCCCCGCCGTCGCCGTCGCCGTCGTCCTCGGGCCCGTCCATGGGGCGCCCGGCGAGCGCCGCCGGCCAGTCCCGGGAGGCCCGCCACAGCAGCGCGTTGCCCGCGGGCCGCAGGTTGGACAGCTGCTCCAGCTCGAACCGGAGCCGGTCACCGACCTGCGGGTCGGGCAGCACCAGCGGGTCCGCCAGCAGCCACACCGCGTGCAGCAACCGCCGTATCCGCAGGTGCAGGACGGCGTCCGCGCCCTCCGGTACGGCGTGCCCGGCGTCCGTGCGGCCGAGCGCGACGGCGGCCCGCCGGTCCGCGCGGCCGGTGAAGTCGCGGCCCTCGGCGTCGTGCGCGTGGAAGTACGGCGCCGACGCGACGAACCGCAGGGTGCGCAGCCAGGCGCGGGTGTCCTCGGTGCGGAAGGTGTCGCGCAGGTGGGCGACCGCCGGCTCCGTCGTGCCCAGGGCGAGTTCGTGGTGGAGCCGGTAGCGGGCGTCCTCGGGCTCCGGGTAGTGGGCGATCAGCGTCTCGTGCGCGGTGCGCCACGACGCGTGGTCCGCGCCCCCATCGCTGCTGTCGCGCAGATGCAGCCGGAGCAGGAGCAGGGTCCGCACGAACGGGTCTCCGACGAACCGTCCGGGCACGACCGGCAGCCCCTCCTCGGCCAGCAGGGTCTGCAACTCCCGTACGTTCGCCGGGCCGAAGGTGTCCGGGAGCAGCGTCGCCGCCAGCGCGCCGGCCGAGCCGTGGTCGTGGGCGGCGGCCAGCACGGTCAGTTCCTCCAGGTGCTCGGCCGGCACCAGCCGGTCCAGCAGCGCCCGGTACGCGGGTACGGCGGGCTCGTCCTCGCCCGGCCGGACGCCCGCGGTGAGCAGCTCGCCCAGCGTGGCCGCCCCGGGCAGGTTCTGCGCGGCGGACCGGGCGAGCAGGACGATGCCGAGCGGATTACCGCCGGTCAACCGATGGATGGCGTGCGGGAGTTGGGGCGGGATGGGGTTGTCCTCGCAGACCGCGCCGACGATGTGCAGGGTGTCGTCCGGGCTCAGCGGGGGCAGTGCGAGGACCAGTGCCCGCGAGGAGGGGGCCGCGTCCCGTGTCCAGTCGGTGCGCCGGGCCACCTCGGGCAGGTTCCGCCGCAGAGCGCTGCGCAGCTCCCGGCGGCCCTCGCCGCGCCGGGCCGCGACGAACACCACCTGGTCGGCGACGCCCTCGGCGCGGTCGCGCAGCACCGCGTCGATCAGTCCCGGTCCCGGCGCGGTCTGCGCGTTGTCGAGCAGCACCAGCGGCCGGCCCAGGCGCTGCATGCGCGGCAGCACCCCCGCGTACGCCTCCGTCAGGTCGGCCAGCAGCGCCCGCACCAGATGGCGCTCGGCGTGCTCCCGGGAGGTGCCGCCCGCCCGGAAGTGGTCCGACAGCAGGATCAGCCCGCGCTGGGCGTGCCCGCCCGCGTTCGGGTACGTCCGGTACCACACCGACGCCTTCTGGTGCCGGCGGCTGGCGAAGCCCTCGGCGATCGACTCCAGGGTCGCCTCGATCGCGCCCGACACCAGCGCCCCGGTACCGGTGGCCGCGGCCACCACCTTGGCCGCCACCTTTCCGGCCCAGCGGCCGGCGAACCCGCTGATCCACGACCCGCGCTCGTTCAGCAGCAGGATCCGCTCGACCTCCCGGCGGATCCGCTCCGAGTCGGCGTCGCCCCAGCCGCCCGCGGCCACCGCGACCAGCCCGGACGCCAGCCGCGGGAAGGTGATCCGCCCGGCGCCCGTCACCGGTTCCGCCAGCTGCTCGGCGATCACCTGCAGCGCCTGGGCCACCGGTGACCAGGACTCGGCGGGCCGCTCCGCGGGCGGGGCGGTGAACTGCTCCTCGGCACAGTCGACCGACGCGAGCGGTGTGTGCCCCCGGTAGGCCTCCCGCAACGCGTCGAGGACCGCGGTCTTGCCCAGCCCGCGCGCCCCGGTCAGCACCACGAACGGCGGCTCGGCCGGGTGCTCGAAGGGGTGACTTCGGTGATGGAAGGGGCGCAGGCCCACCAGCCGGGGCGCGAGACCGGCCGGCTCGACATCGAACAGCGCTCCACGCCCGTGCAATCGTCCGCCCACCGCACCCCCCTCAACAGAAGTGTAGGAAGGGGGAGTTGCTTCGTACCAGAGCCCGTGGTGTCCGTTCGGTCACGAAGTGTGGCCGAGCGGTGGCGGTGGTGTGGCCGGGGCCGCGCTCGTCGGTGGTGAGACGGTCGCCGCGGTCGTCGGTGGTGTGACCGTCGCCGCGATCAGGTCGCGGAGCCGCTCGACGTACAGCCGCATGTTCTTCGTCGCCACGTCGGTGTCCGGATGGCGGCTCGCCAGCCACAGGCCGTCGTGCAGCCGGTTGACCCACACGCACACCTGGTCGCCGTACGACACCCGCAGCAGCCCGTACGCCTTCTGCTCGGCCCAGCGCGCGGCGCCCGGGATGCCGCGGGTGTCGACGAACGAGACGATCGAGTACAGGTCGGGCGAGGTGGGCCGGAAGTCGGCGCCGAGCAGGCGCAGCACGCGGGCGAGCGGCATCCGGGACAGCGGCCGGTTCGCCTGGAGCTGCGCGCGCACCGCCCGCATCGTGGCCGGAAGATCGGGGGTGTCCGCCACGGCCACCTCGATGGGGGCGCCGCCCACGAACCAGCCCACCGAGTCGGACCAGCGGGACTTCACCCGGGTGTGGAACGGCACCACCGTCCGGTACACCGGCACCCCGCCCAGCTCGTGCACGATCATCCCGGTGGCCGCGAGCAGCCCGACCAGGCTGCCGCCGTACGGCCGGCAGGCCGCCTCGAACGCGGCCGCCGCGTCCGCGTCCGCGAGCGGTTCGCAGATCATCCGCTGCCGGGGCAGCGGGCCGCCGGGCTCGACATCCTCGATGCCGAGGTCCACCGGGAAGCTCGGCAGGGTGCCGTCGCAGCGCCGGATGAACTCCCGCCAGCGGGAGACGACATCGTGGCCGCCGTCGACGCGGTCGGCGTCCGCCCGCTCCAGTTCGCAGAAGTCGACGTAACTGGCCGCCGGGGTGCGCACGACGGGCCCGCGCCCCTCGCGGGCGGCCGTGTACAGCTCCTCGATCTCGGCGGGGATGCCGTGCAGCGAGTAGGCGTCCACGTTGCTGTGGTCGAAGGCCAGGTACACGCTGGCCGAGTCGTCCCGGACGACGGCCGCGTAGATCAGGTTCGGCCAGCGCAGCGCGTCCGCGACCGTGTCGAAGCGGTTCTGCAGGTGCGCGGCCAGGGCGTCGGGGTCGGTGAAGTCGCCGACGCTCTCGCGGTGCAGGGACACGTCCTCGGCGTCCAGCGTGAACCGGCGCAGCTCGTCGCCCGCCCCGCCCGCCCAGCGGAACCCGCTGCGCAGCGTCTCGTGCCGCACGGTCCAGGTGCGCAGCGCCTCCTGGAGCAGGTCGAGGTCGACCGGTCCGGGCAGGTCGAAGACCGTACCGAGCCAGGTGGGCACGAACAGGCCGTCGTCCCGTACGGACTTGGCGGTTCTGATGTGCGACTCCTGGATGTAGGCGGGCGGCCGGGAGTCCTCCGGAAGCCCCCTCGCCGCCGCGACGGTCGCCGGAGCGAGGGTCCACTCGACGAGCCGTCCCGGCCGGACCCCGCAACGCTGGATGTCTGTGATGCGCACGCGTCTCCGATCGCAAGAAGGGACTCCTGGACGAGGGCCCCCTCAAAGGAATGCCGTCGGACCCGTCGCGGACATGCCCGCCCGGACCATTTCAACGGAACGGGTGTCGGTGCGAACGCGGGACTGAATAACCCTCGGTGACCGGCCGGGCCGCTACGCCCGCGCGCGGGTGGCCGGGACTTCCGTGGTCACTTCGGTTCCGCCGCGACCGCGCGCCAGATGCGGTCCGGCAGGATCAGGGCCGCTTCGTCGAGGTCGACGTCGTCGATGCCGGACAGCCTGCGGCGGGCCAGGGCGATGACCGGGCCGAGGACGAGGGACTCGATCAACGCCGGGTGGAGGGGGGCGAGTTCACCGGCGTCGACGTACGACTGGGCCCACTGGGCGAGGGGGGAGAGGCGGGCCTCCTGGGCGTCGCGCAGGCGCCGGCCGTCGGCCATGCCCGCCCGGTCGGCGTAGGAGGAGTGGAGGAGGACGGCCGCCTCCCGGTGCTGCTGGACGAAGCCCAGGTAGGCCACGACCAGGGCCCGGATGCCGGTGTGGGCGGTGCGGGTGCCCGCCAAGGCGGCGGCCAGCTCGTCCAGCAGTCGGCCGAGCCATCGCGTGAGCAGCGCGTTCATGAGGCCGTCGAGGCTGCCGAAGTGGTGATAGAGGCTGCCCAGACTCACCCCGCTGGCCTTGGTGACGGCGCCGACCGTCAGCCCCTGGTCGCCCCCCTTGGCGTACACGCGCAGCGCGGCGTCCAGGAGGTGCTCGACGGTGGCCTCGCCCCGCTGTTGTTTACGGCTCACTCTGGAATACTTTTCTAGAAACGAATTTTAGAACCGTGGAACAGTGTACGCAGGGGGAGCGCGTTGAACGAGGAGCACGGGGAACATGACGGGGTCGAGCCGCTGGAGACCGAGGACCCCCGGCGGATCGGCCCGATCCCGCTGGTCGGCCGGCTCGGATCCGGCGGCATGGGACGCGTCTATCTGGGCGTGCACGAGGGCAGGTACGCCGCCGTCAAGCAGGTGCTGCCCTCGGTGGTCGGCGAGGACAAGGACTTCGTACGGCGCTTCGGGCACGAACTGGACAACCTCTCGCGGCTGCCCGCCGGGGCCACGGCCCCACTGCTCGCGGGCGACCGCGAGGCCAGGCCGCCGTGGTTCGCCACCGCCTACGTCCCCGGGCTGACTCTGCGTGAGGCCCTGGAGGCGCACGGCGGCGCGCTGCCGCCCGAGGCGCTGTGGCTGCTGCTGCGGGAGGCCGCGGCGGGGCTGGCGGCGGTGCACGAGCTGGGCATGGTGCACCGGGACGTCAAGCCGTCGAACGTCATGCTGACCCTGGAGGGTGTCACCCTCATCGACTTCGGCGTGGCCCGGGCCGCCGAGCAGAGCCAGCTGACCCGGACCGGCATGGTGGTGGGCACCCCCGCCTACATGTCGCCCGAACAGGCCTCTGGCGCACGGCGGTTGACCGGTGCGGTGGATGTGTTCGCGCTGGGTTCGGTGGTCGCGTACGCGGCATGCGGTAGGCCGCCCTTCGGGGACGAGTCCGGGCACGGCGTGCTGTACCGGATCGTCCACGAGCAGCCCGACCTGGAGCAACTGGGCGAGAATGAACCAGAGTTGGCGGGCATCGTCGCGTCCTGCCTGGACAAGGACCCCGAGGGCCGCCCCACCGCCGCCGAACTCGTCGAACTGGCCACCGGCCACAGCCTGTCCGAGCCTCCGCTGTGGCCCGCCTCCCTCACGGAGCGCCTGACCGAGCGGGCGGCGTTCGCGGCGGCGGTGCCGGAGGCGACGGTGGTGCCGGAGGCGACGGTGGTGGACCCGGCCCCGGCGCCGGCCCCGGCCCCGGCCCCAGCCCCGGCCCCAGCCCCGGCCCACGAGCCGAAGCCCGGTCCCGAGGCTGAGCCCGAGGTGGTCGTACGGCCCTCCGAGAGCGGGCGCAAGGGCGACGGCACCCACGAACGGCGCCGCTCCCGCGTCCTGTTGGCCGTCCTGCCGGCCGTGGTCGTCGTCGGTACGGCGACCCTGGCCTTCCAGCTCCTCCCGTACGCCAGGGACACCGGCCGTGACGGCACGGCCGCCGGCCCGGCGGCCTCCGTCTCCGCGTCGGTCGTCCCCACACCCGGCTCGTCCTTCGCGAGTCCCTCCGGTACACCGAAGCCGGACAAGAAGAGTTCGCCCTCTCCCTCGGGCAAGAAGAAGCCCGGAAGGGGTACGAAGGACTCGGGGGCGTCCGGCGGCTCGGGCGGGTCGAGCGGGTCGAGCGGCGGAACCTCTGGAGGCGCGAGCGACAACTCGGCCTCCGGCTCGGGCGGTTCCGGCGGCTCGGGAGGATCCGTCTCCGGCTCGGGCGGTTCCGGTAGCTCGGGAGGATCCGTCTCCGGAGGAGGTTCCTCGGGGGGTTCCTCCTCCGGAGGTTCCTCGGGCGGCTCCTCCTCCGGAGGAACCTCCCCCACCAACCCCGGCTCAGGCACCTTCCACCTCAAGAACGGCGAGAACGGCAAGTGCCTGATCCAGGTCTACGGCTCCACAGGTCTCGGCGACTGCTCGTCCTCCTCCGCCCGTTGGACCTTCCGCAGTGCCGCGGGCGGCAGCGTCAAGGTCGTCAACGTGTCGAGCGGCGCCTGCCTGAGCGCGAACGGCATGAACCAGGCCGTCTTCGTCGGCGACTGCGCCCAGGCCTCCGACGTCCGCCTCTGGAAGACGGGATCGGGTAACTCCCTGTACACCGTCTACGACGGCGGCTGTCTCGACCTCGCCTACGGCGGCGGTGTTGCCGAGGCGACCTGCACGTCGGGAGCCTCCTCCCAGAGCTGGGCCAGGACGTGACGGGTGGCTACGCGCCCACCCGCAGCAGCAGCTTCCCGGTGCTCGTGCGGGTGCCCATCAGTCGGTGGGCCTCCGCGGCGTCCTCCAGCGGGAACTCGGCGGTCACCGGCAGGGACACCGTGCCGTCGAGCGCCTTGGCGAAGGCCTGCTCGGTGAGCCGGCGCAGCTCGGCCGGTGCCGTCGTGGCGAGGGTGAGGATGGAGAATCCGGAGACGGAGACGCCGAGGGGGTAGAGCTCCGGCTGGCCCACGGTCCACGGCGCGGCGGAACGCCTGAACTGCGGTCATCGGCCGCGCCGATACCCCCATCGGCAGCACCCCTCGCTGGCTCGTGGACCGGGGGAGCCCGCCCTTCGTAGCGTCGACGCCATGACACCGGAAAACAGGGGCACGGCCCAGCTGACCACCGCGATGATGCTCTCCGGCACCCTCGGCGTCTTCGTCGTCGAGTCCGGGGCGCCGCCCTTCGACGTCGTCTTCTTCCGCGTCCTGTTCGGCGCCCTCGCCCTCGGCGGCTACGTCGTCGCCCGGGGCTGGCTGCGCGACCACGGCTTCACCCCGCGCACGCTCGGACTCGCCGTCCTGGGCGGGGTGTTCATCGTCTTCAACTGGGTGCTGCTCTTCCAGTCGTACGAGAACACGTCCATCTCGGTCGCCACGGTGGTCTACCACACGCAGCCCTTCTACGTGGTCCTGCTCGGCGCCCTGCTGTTCCGGGAGCGGCTCACCGCCGCGAGGGTGGGCTGGATCGTGGTCGCGTTCGCCGGGCTGATCCTCGTCTCCGGCGTGACTCCGGCCGACTTCACCGGAGGCGGCACATACCTCACCGGCATCGGCCAGGCCCTGCTCGCCGCCCTCCTCTACGGCCTGTCCACGCTGGTCACCAAGCGGATCACCGGGGTGCGCCCGCACCTGATCGCCCTGGTCCAGGTCCTGGTCGGCATCCCGCTGCTGCTGCCCTTCGCCGACTTCGGCGCCATGCGGGGCACGGGCTGGGACTGGGGCTGGCTGGTCGGACTCGGCCTCGTGCACACCGGCGTGATGTACGTCCTGATGTACGCCGCCTACGCCCAGCTCCCGACCGCGAAGATCGCCGTCCTCGCCTTCGTCTACCCGGCGGTCGCGATGCTCATGGACTGGATGGTGTACGGCCACCACATCGGCCTCGTCCAGGCCCTCGGCGTCCCGCTGATCGTGACGGCGAGCCTGAAGGTCACGCTGGCCCGGACCGCCCGCTCTGCTCCGCGACGAGTTGCCGGGCCCGCTCCACGAACAGCCGCGCATGCGCCGGAAGCCGCTTCCCGGCCCGCCACGCCAGCTGCGTGCGAAGCGTGAACGGCGGCTCCCAGCCAAGGCGTACGAGAGAGCCCTCCGCGAGTTCGGCGGCGACCGTCACCTCGGGCAGCAGCGTGATCCCGAGGCCGGCCGCCGCCGCGCGCTTGGTCGCCTCGATGGTGCCGAACTCCATGAACGCCACCGGCTTCAGTGCCGTCAACTCCCGCTCGAACAGGTCCCGGTAGGCGCAGCCGGGCTCGGTGGCGAGCAGGGACTGCCCGGTCAGCTCGGCCGTCGCGACCGGCCGCCCGGCCAGGGCGTGTCCGGGGGCCGCGACCAGCGCCAGCGGCTCCACCGCCAGCACCGCGCTCTCCAGCCCCGGGTGCTCGGTCTCCTCCTCCATCAGGAACCCGACGTCGTACGTGCCCTGCCGCAGCGCCTGCCGCGTCTCGTCGCCGATGGTGGTGCGCAGCGCGAGCCGCACCTTGGGGTGGCGGTGGTGGAAGTACTCCAGCAGCGGGGGCAGCCGGTAGGAGGTCAGGGACTCCATGGTGCCGACGGTCAGCGTCCCGGACGGCTCCTCCGGCTCGGTGACCGCCGCCCGCGCCTCCTCGGCCAGCTCGATGATCTGCCGGGCGTACGGCAGCAGCCGCTCGCCCGCCTCGGTGAGCCTGATCCGGCTGCCGAGCCGGTCGAACAGCTCCACGCCCAGGTCGGACTCCAGCGCCCGGATCTGGCTGGTCACACTGGACTGCGCGTACGACAACTCGGCCGCGGCCCGCGTGAAACTCAGCACGGTGGCGACCTTCTGGAAGGTGACGAGCAGCCTCAGTTCCATGTGTCAGTCGCTCTTCGGGTCGTCCTTGTCGAGGGATTTGAGGAACTCGGGGTTGTCGTCGGGGGCGACCCAGGTGGCGGCGGTGTTGCGGTGCCACTCGAAAGGAGTGGAGCCCGTCTCGGGGGCGCGCCGCACCTTGCCGGTGACCAGCCAGGCGACCGGGCCCACCAGCACTTCGCCGAAGAGCAGGATGATGATCACCCACACCACCTTCGGCAGGTGCCGCACCTCTTCCTCAGGGGTGTTCAGACAGTCCACGAAGGCGTAGATCCACAACGCCAGGACCATAAGAAACGGCAGATATCTGAGCATGAAGCGCAAATCCCCCGACAACCGAGACGATCCTGACGACTCGGCAAGGCTAGCGGTAACTCCCCAGGGGCGCGGGGAACTGCGCGACCAGCCCCCACAGACCCGCACCCGGCAACGGCCAGCCCACCCACGGCGCGAATCCGTCCGTCGGCGATACTTGGCCCCATGGCTTACGACGATCTTCGCTCCCTGCTGCGCGCACTGGAGCGCGAGGGAGACCTCAAGCGCATCAAGGCCGAGGTCGACCCGTACCTGGAGGTCGGGGAGATCGTCGACCGGGTCCAGAAGTCCGGCGGACCCGCGCTGCTCTTCGAGAACGTGAAGGGCTCGGCGATGCCCCTCGCGATGAACGTCTTCGGCACCGACCGCCGCCTGCTGAAGGCGCTGGGCCTGAAGTCGTACGGCGAGATCTCCGAGAAGATCGGCGGGCTGCTGCGGCCCGAGCTGCCGCACGGCTTCGTCGGTGTGCGCGAGGCGTTCGGGAAGCTCGGCGCGATGGCGCACGTGCCGCCGAAGAAGGTGAAGGCCGACAGCGCCCCCGTGCAGGAGGTCGTCCTGCGCGGCGACGAGGTGGACCTGGACAAGCTGCCCGCCCTGTTCACCTGGCCGAAGGACGGCGGCTCCTTCTTCAACCTCGGGCTCACCCACACCAAGGACCCCGAGACCGGCATCCGCAACCTGGGCCTGTACCGGCTCCAGCGCCACGACCGGCGCACGATCGGCATGCACTGGCAGATCCACAAGGACAGCCGCAACCACTACCAGGTCGCCGCGCGCCGTGGTGAGCGCCTGCCCGTCGCCATCGCCTTCGGCTGCCCGCCCGCCGTCACCTACGCCTCCACCGCCCCGCTCCCCGGCGACATCGACGAGTACCTGTTCGCCGGGTTCCTCGCGGGCAAGCGGATCGAGATGGTCGACTGCAAGACCGTCCCGCTCCAGGTGCCGGCGAACGCCGAGGTCGTCCTGGAGGGCTGGCTGGAGCCGGGCGAGATGCTGCCGGAGGGCCCCTTCGGCGACCACACCGGCTTCTACACCCCGCAGGAGCCGTTCCCGGCCCTGACGATCGACTGCGTGACCATGCGGAAGCGGCCGCTGCTCCAGTCGATCGTGGTCGGCCGCCCGCCCACGGAGGACGGCCCCCTCGGCCGTGCCACGGAACGCTTCTTCCTGCCCCTGCTGAAGATCATCGTCCCGGACATCGTGGACTACCACCTGCCCGAGGCCGGCGGCTTCCACAACTGTGCGATCGTCTCGATCGACAAGAAGTACCCGAAGCACGCCCAGAAGGTCATGCACGCGATCTGGGGGGCCCACATGATGTCCCTCACGAAGCTGATCGTGGTCGTGGACTCCGACTGCGACGTCCACGACCTGCACGAGGTCGCCTGGCGGGCCCTCGGCAACACGGACTACGCCCGCGACCTGACCGTCGTGGAAGGCCCCGTCGACCATCTCGACCATGCCTCCTACCAGCAGTTCTGGGGCGGCAAGGCGGGCATCGACGCCACGAAGAAGTGGCCGGAGGAGGGCTACACCCGCGACGGCGGGTGGCCGGACATGGTCCTGTCGGACCCGGATACGGCGGCCCTGGTGGACCGCCGCTGGAAGGAGTACGGCCTGTGAGCAGCGCCTCCGCGGCACTCCCGCGGCCGGGACGCACCAAGGCGTTCCTGCGCCTGGTGATGATCGAGCACTCGGTCTTCGCGCTCCCCTTCGCCTACATCGCCGCGCTGACCGCGATGTTCCAGTGGGACAAGAACATCCACTGGGGCCGGCTGCTGCTGGTGACGATCTGCATGGTCGGCCTGCGCACCTTCGCGATGGCGGTCAACCGGATCATCGACCGCGAGATCGACGCCCGTAACCCCCGCACCGCCCACCGCGAGCTCGTCACCGGCGCGATGTCGGTGCGGCACGCCTGGACGGGCGCCCTGATCGCCCTGGTGGTCTTCCTGGGCGCCGCGGCCCTCCTCAACCCGCTCTGCCTGGCCCTGGCCCCCATCGCGGTGATCCCGATGGTGGTCTACCCCTACGGCAAGCGGTTCACGAACTTCCCGCAGGCCATCCTGGGCCTGGCCCAGGCGATGGGCCCGGTCGGCGGCTGGCTCGCCATCTCCGGCTCGTGGTCCTGGGACGCGGTGATCCTCGGCCTCGCCGTCGGCATCTGGATCGGCGGCTTCGACCTGATCTACGCCTGCCAGGACGTCGAGACCGACCGCGAGATCGGCGTCATGTCGGTCCCGGCCCGCTTCGGCATCCCGGCCGCGATCTGGGGCGCCCGCGTCTGCCACGCGATCACCACGGCCCTGTTCGTCTGGTACGCCCTCACCACCCACGCCGGCGCGTTCTTCTGGCTGGGCCTGGCCGTCGTCGCCGGCGCCTTCGTCTACGAGCACACCATCGTCCGCCCGCACGACCTGTCCCGTGTGAACCGCGCGTTCTTCTCGGTCAACGGATTCATCGGCATTGCCCTGTTCGTGTGCGCGCTGCTCGATCTCCTCGTTCGGGGTCTGACCGTCTGACGTCGGATGCGGCGGCGCCAAGTGACCGACCCGGCCTGAGCACCCCCCGACCCGCCGGTACGCTCAAGGTGTGAACGCAGGAGAAACGCAGCGCGCGCCTTGGATCGTGGGGGTGTCCGGAGCTTCCGGGACACCGTATGCGGCTGCCGTGCTGCGCGCGCTGCTGGACGCCGGTGAGGCGGTGGACCTGGTGGTCAGCCGGGCCTCGCGGCTGACGCTGCTGGACGAGACGGGCATCTCGTTCCGGGACGCGCACTGGCAGGAGGACCTGCGGGAATGGCTGACCCTGGGCGCCGACGGCAAGCCCGGGACCTTCGCCGTGGACATCGGCGGGGTGCGGTACTGGAGCGCGGGGGATCTCGCGGCCGGGCCGTCCTCGGGGTCGTACCCGGCGAAGGGAATGCTCATCGTCCCGGCCTCCACGGCCGCTGTCGCCGGTGTCGCCCTGGGGCTGTCCAAGGACCTGCTCCAGCGCGCGGCGAGCGTGACACTGAAGGAACGCCGGCCGCTGGTCGTGGCCGTACGGGAGGCCCCGCTGAACGGGCAGACCCTGCGGCACCTGGTGGCGCTGGACGACGCCGGTGCGAGCGTGGTCCCGGCCTCGCCGGCCTTCTACGCGGGCGCCACCCACATCCAGGACCTGGTGGACTTCGTCGCCGGGCGGGTGCTGGACGCGGCGGGCGTCGGGCACGGCCTGTACCGGCGCTGGAAGGGCGAACTGGGCGGCGGTGCCGGCGCGGCCGGCGGTACGTCGGCCCGGTAGCCGGGCACGGCGCAGTACCTCTCATTCACTTCGAGAACTCTTCAGCGGAAGGCTTCGATCGCATGGACGCGGTGGACAGGCAGCTCATCCAGGCCCTGAGGGAGAACGGCCGGGCCTCGTACGCGGAGCTGGGGCGCCTCGTCGGCCTGTCGGGCCCCAGCGTCACCGACCGCATCAACCGGCTGGAGGCGGCCGGTGTCATCACCGGCTACCGGGCCACGGTGAACGCGGCCTCCCTCGGCCTCGGCGTGACCGCCCTGATCGGCATCTCGCTGTCCGACGCCGCCGACCACGAGGACGTGGCCCAGCGGCTCAAGGACCTGCCGGAGATCGAGGACTGCTGGTTCATCGCCGGCGACGACTCGTTCATGCTCAAGGTGCGGGCGGCGGACGTGGACGGCCTGGAGCGGATCATCCGGCGCCTCAGCGGGACCAAGGGGGTGTCCCGGACCCGTACCACCATCGTGCTGTCGACGAAGTGGGAGAACCGGGTCGGGGAACTCCCCGAAGAGGTGTAGGGATACCGTTGGTCGGGCTGTCGGAGAAAGGTGTAAGCATGGACGTCGGGCTCAAGCGCGAGCTGGAGGAGAAGGTCCGCTCCGGTGAGCGGCTGACTCGTGAGGACGGCATCGCGCTGTACGAGTCGGACGACCTGGCGTGGCTGGGCGGTCTCGCCCACGAGGTGCGGACGCGTAAGAACGGCGACGTCGTGCACTTCAACGTCAACCGGCACCTCAACATGACGAACGTGTGCACGGCGTCCTGCGCCTACTGCTCGTTCCAGCGCAAGCCGGGCGAGAAGGACGCGTACACGATGCGCATCGAGGAGGCGGTGAAGCTCGCCAAGGCGATGGAGTCGGAGAACCTCACCGAGCTGCACATCGTCAACGGCCTGCACCCGAACCTGCCGTGGCGCTACTACCCGCGCTCGCTGCGGGAGTTGAAGGCCGCCCTTCCGCACGTCTCCCTCAAGGCCTTCACGGCCACGGAGATCCACCACTTCGAGACCATCTCCGGGCTCTCCGCCTCCGAGATCCTCGACGAGCTGATCGACGCCGGCCTGGAGTCCCTCACCGGCGGCGGCGCGGAGATCTTCGACTGGGAGGTCCGCCAGCACATCGTGGACCACCGGACCCACTGGGAGGACTGGTCCCGCATCCACCGCCTGGCGCACGAGAAGGGTCTGAAGACCCCGGCCACCATGCTGTACGGCCACATCGAGGAGCCGCGCCACCGCGTGGACCACGTGCTGCGGCTGCGTGAGCTGCAGGACGAGACCGGCGGCTTCCAGGTCTTCATCCCGCTGCGCTACCAGCACGACTTCGTGGACATGAAGGACGGCAAGGTCCGCAACAAGCTCCAGGCCCGTACGACCATGGCGACCGGCGCGGAGGCACTCAAGACCTTCGCCGTCTCCCGGCTGCTGTTCGACAACGTCCCGCACGTGAAGGTCTTCTGGGTGATGCACGGCGTGCAGACCGCCCAGCTCGCCCTCCAGCACGGCGCCGACGACATGGACGGCTCGGTCGTCGAGTACAAGATCACGCACGACGCGGACAACTACGGCACCCCGAACAAGCTGACCCGCGAGGACCTGCTGGACCTGATCCGCGACGCCGGCTTCCGCCCGGTCGAGCGGAACACCCGCTACGAGATCATCCGCGAGTACGACGGCCCGGACCCGCTGCGCCGGGAGTCGCCGCAGCCGATGCGGGTGTGACCGCGTGGCGCTGACCTTCGAGCTGGACCCGGCGGTCTCGCCTGCCCTGAGGGACGATCTGCTCACGTTGTGGACGGACGTCTCGAACGCGGGCGGCTCCGTCGGGTTCGTGCCGCCGGTGACGGCGCAGGACATACGCCCGGAGCTGGTCAAGCACTTCGTGGCCATGGTCGAGGGCCGCGCCCGGCTGCTGGTCGGCCGGGACGGGACGGGAGCGGTCGCGGCGACCGCGTTCCTCACGCACAACACGCACCGGCTGATGAAGCACTGGCTGTGGCTGTACACGGTGATGGTGCACCCCCGCCACCAGGGCAAGGGCTACGGCCGCGACCTGCTGGCCGCCGCCGAGGACGCGGCCCGCGGCTTCGAGGGCATCGAGGCGATACGGCTCACCTGCCGGGGCGGCCTCGGCCTGGAGCGGTTCTACGGCTCCTGCGGCTACAAGGAGGTCGGCCGGGTACCGGGTGCGATCCGGGTCGCACCCGGCGACGACCGGGACGACATCTTCATGCTGCTGCCGCTGCACTGACCCCGCACCGACCCGCCTGCAAGATCCGGTTTGCACCGTGCTTCACTGGACGGTGCCCCTTTTTGGAATCGGAAGAGTGGATTGAGATGCTCCGCTACACGCTGATGCGCCTCGGTGTCTTCGCCGGCTGCTTCGTGGTCGTCTGGGGAGCCGTCTACTCCGGCATCGTCCCGCGCGGTTTCGGCGGCTCCAACTTCCTGTGGGTCCTGCTTCTCTCGCTGATCCTCTCGGCGCCGATCAGCTTCGTGGTCCTGCGTAAGGAGCGGGACCGGGCGTCCGCGCAGATCGTGAACCGGGTCGACCGGATGAAGGCCAACCTGGAGGCCAACCGCAGCCAGGAAGACGTGACGCAGTAAGGGGCCCTCTCCGGCACCGGGTGCGGGTACGTACCCAAGGGGCGCGGGGAACTGCGCGAAGAATCCGAGGACGTGCGGATACGTGACGGGGAGGACGCCCCCGCTCCCACCTCCGCCCCCAGCCGGGTCCGCCGTGAAGCCGCAGACCCGTTCGTACGCCGTCAGCCGCGCGGAGTCGACACGCAGGCCGGGCAGGACGAGGCGGGTGCACGGGAAGTCCGTTGCGGGGGAGGGGCGTTTGAAGGGGGAGCGCAGGGCGCCGGCGGTCAGCAGCGGGGCGAGCGCGGGCGCGGAGGTGAGCGTGACGACGGCCATGTGCGACTCCCGCGCGAGTGGGTGCAATTTGTTTACCGTGGAGTAAAGTTACCGGTGGTAAGCCCGTGCTGATGCGGTGGAACGGAGCCGCCCTCACGAAAACTCCGAGGCTGCACACCCCCGGCGCCGGAACACCGCCGAACCCGCACGAGCTCACCACAACGGCCTCGTACGATCACCTGGCTAACCGGCGGTAACTCGCCCCAAGGTCCGCCCACGGTGAACGCCTCGGTGTGCGAGGCACGTACGTCATGCAGCAAGCAGTCCGCCGCTGCACGCCACAGGAGCCGCCCCGTGTCGACCTCTTACCCGAGCGCCCCCATCTCCCCCGGCATGCCCGTCACGGCCACCGACTACGACGGCCGGCCCGTCCTGGTGGAGCCCCTGGTCCAGCGGCTGAACGGGACCGTGCGCGAGGCGTACGTCCCGCCGTTCACGCCCCCGGTGCGGCACGGCTCGCTCGCGGAACTGCCGTTCGACAACGCGGAGGCCGATCCCGGCGCGGTGGTGATCAGCCGCAAGGGGGCCGACGGCCGCTGGGGGGACGTGACGGCGGCGGAGTTCGCCGCCGAGGTGCTGGCCGTGGCCAAGGGGCTGATCGCGGCCGGGCTGGTGTCCGGCGACCGGATCGCCGTCATGGCCCGCACCACGTACGAGTGGACACTGCTGGACTTCGCGGCGTGGGCGGCCGGCCTCGTCACCGTGCCCGTCTATCCCACCGCCTCGCTCTTCCAGAGCCGCTGGATCCTGCACGACTCCGGCGCCGTCGCCCTGGTCACCGAGACCGAGGAGCAGGCCGCCGAGATCGGCCCCGAGATGCAGCACCTGCCCCACCTCAAGCACCTGTGGGCGATGGACCAGGGACATGTGCGGCAGCTCGCCCAGGTCGGCGAGCCCGTACCGGAGAGCGAGGTCGCCGTGCGCCGGGGCATGCTGAGCCCCGACACCCTCGCCACGCTCATCTACACCTCGGGCACCACCGGCCGCCCCAAGGGCTGCGCCCTCTCCCACGGCAACTTCTTCGCCGAGGTCGACAACGCCATCGAACTCCTCCACCCGGTCTTCAAGGCGAAGTCCGGCGACGAGATGTCGGTGCTGCTGTTCCTGCCGATGTCCCACGTCTTCGGCCGCATGGTGGCGATCGCGTGCATCCGGGCGCGGGTACGGCTCGGGCACGCGCCGAGCCTGGACGCCGGCGAACTGCTCCCGGACCTGGCCGCGTTCCGCCCGACCTGCCTGCTCACCATCCCGTACATGCTGGAGAAGGTCTTCAACTCGGCCCGCGCGAAAGCCGAGTCGAGCGGCAAGGTCTCCACCTTCGACCGCGCCGCGGCCACGGCCGTCCGCTACGGCGAGGCGCTGGAGGCCCAGCAGACCGGCACCGGGAGCGGCCCCGGCGCCTCCCTGAAGGCGGCCCGCTCCCTCTACGACCCGCTCGTCTACCGGCGCATCCGCAACGCCATGGGCGGCAAGGTCCGCTACGCCATCAGCGGCGGATCCCCGCTCGGCCGCCGCCTGGGCGCCTTCTACGCCGGCGCCGGCATCGAGATCTTCGAGGGCTACGGCCTGACCGAGACCACCGCCGCCAGCACGGTCACCCCGCCCCTCAAGCCCCGCCTCGGCACGGTCGGCTGGCCCATGCCCGGCACCCGGGTACGGATCGCTGCGGACGGCGAGATCCTGGTCGCCGGGGACCACGTCATGCGCGGCTACTGGGACCCGGGGGCCGGCGGCGTCGTCCCCGCCACCCGCGACGGCTGGCTGCACACCGGCGACCTCGGCACGCTCGACGACGACGGCTACCTGACCATCACCGGCCGCAAGAAGGAACTGCTGATCACGGCGGGCGGCAAGTCGGTGGCCCCGGCGCCGCTGGAGAACTGGCTGCGCCAGCACCCGCTGATCTCCCAGTGCATGCTCGTCGGCGACGGCCGCCCCTACATCGCCGCCCTCTTCACCCTCGACCCGGACGGCATCACCCACTGGCGCCGGATGAACGGCAAGCACCCGGTCCCGCCGGAACTGCTCCTCGGAGACCGCGAGTTGGAGGCGATCCTCCAGCATGTCGTGGACGAGGCCAACCAGCTCGTCTCCCGCCCCGAGTCCATCCGCCGCTTCGCCGTCCTGCCCACCGACTTCACCGAGACGGCAGGACACCTGACCCCCTCGATGAAGCTGCGCAGGGAGAAGATCATGCAGGACTTCGCCGCTCAGGTGGAGGCCCTGTACGAGGGCAGCAACCAGGGGCCGCGGCTCTAGCGGCCCCCGGGGGCGCGCTCAGTCCTCCCGCGCGCGCGTTGGCGGACACGGCCGCCCAGTGCCGCGCCCGCCGCCGAGCGAGACCTCCGCCCACACCGTCTTGCCGACGTCCCGCTCCACCAGCCCCCACCGCGACGCCAGCACCTGCACCAGCACGAGCCCCCGCCCGCACTCGTCCTCCAGCGCCCCGTCGAGGAACCGGAGCGTACGGTCACCCCGCGCGTCGCTCACCTCGATACGCACGGTGTCCCGCGGGCGCAGCAGCAGCAACCGCAGCTCGAAGTCCCGTCCGGGCACGCGACCGTGGGTGACCGCGTTCGCCGCCAGCTCGGCCACGACGTGTTGCACGGTGTCGTTCGGGTCCCCGGCATGCGGGTAACCCCAGGTGGCGAGCCAGTTCGCGGCCAGTCGGCGGGCCAGCCGGGCACCGCGCGGGGTGGCGCTGAGCCGCTGGACGAATTCGATGAGGGGGGTGGAGATTTCCAGATTCACATCACCGAGCGTGGTGGGTTCTCCCTACCCTGACCAGGGGAGACCCCGCGACTGTACGTAGTCGTACGGGTGCGGTTCGTTTGCAGTACGAGTCGTCGGAGGGTGGCGTGACGGAGGAACAGGAACGCAGGCCGGAGACACCGGCCGAGGCGAACGGCTCGGTGGCGGTGTTCGTCGTCCTGGGCAGGCAGTTGAAGCTGCTGCGGGAACGGGCGGGTCTCGGCCAGCGGGAGTTCGGCGCGCTGCTGGGCTACGGCCCCGATCTGATCTCCGCGGTGGAGCGGGGGGTACGGACACCGAGGCCGGAGTTCCTGGAGAAGGCGGACGAACTGCTGGACGCGCAGGGCTTGTTCAAGGAGGTCATCCCGCAGGTCGAGGAGGCGATGAGCAGGGCGCGGACGCGGCATCCGGAGTGGTATCGGAGTTATGCGGGGCTGGAGGCGGAGGCGGTCTCCCTGTACGACTACAGCACCATGGGCGTCCTCGGGCTGCTCCAGACCGAGGAATACTCCCGTGCTGTGTTCACCCAACGGCATCCTCCTCTGGACGAGGAGACGATCGAGAAGCGAGTGGCCGACCGGCTCTCACGCCAGCACGTCTTCGAGCAATGGCCTCCGCCGGAGTTCAGCTTCATCATGGAACAGGCAGTGCTGGAGCGGCCGATCGGCGGGCCCGAGGTACACAGGGGCCAGCTGCGCCAGCTGATGCGGATCGGGCGCATGCGGAATGTCCACTTGCAGGTCATGCCGACGGCCCGATACGAACACCCCTCGCTCGGTGGCTCGTTCACCTTGCTTGCTCCGAAGGGGAAGGAGCAGGTTGCGTACATGGAGATTCAGGGACACCCCAAGCTCATCACTGACCGGGAACAAGTCCGCATCCTCACTGGTCGCTATGGGATCATCCGGGCTCAGGCTCTCAACCCACACGAGTCCCTGGACCTGATCGAGAAGATGCTGGAAAAGCGATGACCATAGAGCAGTTGAGCTGGTTCAAGTCGAGCTACAGCAGTGGCGAGGGCGGGCAATGCGTCGAACTCGCCTACATCTGGCGGAAGTCCAGCTACAGCGACGGCGAAGGCGGCCAGTGTGTGGAGGTTGCCGCCCACCCCACCGCCATCCACATCCGCGACTCCAAGCAACCCCCCACCGCCCCCCACCTCACCCTCTCCCCCTCGACTTGGTCCGCCTTCCTCGCGGAGCGCCTCTCAGACGGGCCGGTGGGCGAAGAGGAAGGCCTGCGGGGTTGATTCCCCGAGCTGCTCATCCGCGGCGCGGACCGTGCGTGAGCCGAGGGTGAAGCCGGCGGCCGTGAGGAGCGGTACCAGCTGTTCGGGACGGCGCCGGATGAAGTCGAGGGTCACCGGGTGACCCCACGGCTGCTCGTGGCGCCGGGGTACGTCCCCGACCTGGAAACCGAGCAGCAGATGGCCGCCCGGAGCCAGCACGCGGTGGAACTCGGCGAACACTGCGGGCAGTTCCTCGTCCGGGGTGTGGATCGTGGAGTACCAGGAGACGACCCCGGCCAGCGCCCCGTCCGGCAGGTCCAGGTCCAGCATGGAGCCCTGCACGAACTGAATACCCGGCTGCTCACGGCGGGCGATCTTCAGCATGGACGTGGAGAGGTCGACGCCGTGGACGTCCAGGCCGAGGGAGGCGAGGTGGCCGGTGGTCCGCCCCGGCCCGCAGCCGAGATCGGCCACTTTCCCGTCCCGCCCCACGAGTTCGGCGTAGGCGGCGAGGAGGGCCCGGTCCAGCGGCCTGCCGGAGAGGTCGTCCGGGAACCGGTCGGCGTAGTCGTCGGCGATGGCGTCGTAGAAGGTGCGGGTGGCGGTGAGGAAGTCACGGGCGTCGGTCATGGGGAGGGACCGTAGCCGGGAGCACTGACAACGCCCGGCCCCCTTACGACAGTCCCGCCACCCTCAGCAGCGCCGTCGTAGCCGCCGCGCCCACGACTACCACGGCGAACGGCGCCCGCCGCCAGGCCAGCACCGCGCCGACCAGCACCCCGGCCGGCCGCGCCCACCCCGCGAAACCCCCGCCTTGGGTCAGCGCCCCGGTGGCCAGCAGGGCGACGAGCAGGACGACCGCCCCGGCGGAGGTCAGTTCCTGCACGCGGGCCGGTATCTCCACGCGCCCGTGCAGCACCGGCCCCACCAGCCGGAAGGCGTACGTGCCGAGGGCGAGGGCGAGGATCACGACGACGGTGGCGTTCACGCGGCGGCCCCCCGGGGTCCTCGGCGGTGCAGGAACAGCCCGGCCAGAGCGACCAGCACGGGCACCCCGGCCGGTACGGCGGGCGTCACGGCGAGGGCGAGCGCCGCGCCCACCAGCGCGCACCTGCGCACCACCGCGTCCGCGCGCAGCGCGGGCAGTACCAGGGCCACGAGGACGGCGGGGAAGGCCGCGTCCAGGCCGTAGCGGGCGGTGTCACCCAGTGCGCCCCCGGCGAGCGCGCCGGCCAGCACACCGAGGTTCCACACGCCGAACAGACCCAGCCCGGAGATCCAGAACGCCCGGCGCTGCCGTACCGGGTCGCTCTGGGCGAGGGCGAAGGCGACCGTCTCGTCGGTGACCAGATGCGCGCCCAGAAAACGGGTCGTCCGACTGGTACCAATGAGGTCCGCCACCGCCAGACTGAAGGCCGCCGTACGGGTGTTCAGGAGCAGCCCGGTGGCCACGGCGGCCCACGGCCCGCCCCCGGCGAGCAGCACGCCGACCGCGCTGAACTGGGCCGATCCGGCGTACACCACGAGCGACATCAGCACCGGCACCCACATCGGCAGCCCGCCGGCGACGGAGACGGCGCCGAAGGAGACACCGACGATGCCGCTGGCCAGCCAGACGAGCGAGCTGTCCCGGATCAGGGCGTGGTCATCGGGTGTACGGGGTGGTGTTCGGAGTGGCGAACGCATGTTTTTTATACTGGACAGCAGTAAGTTTGTTCGTCAAGACGAACGATCGTACCGATGAAGCGAACGGGAGCGCACGACATGTCCGAGGCATCGCCCGAAGGGGCGCCCGAGGTGTCGGCCGAGACGCCGTCCGGGCCGCCCGCCCGGTTCCCGATGGAGTGGATCGCCGCGTCCCTCAAGCGCGAGCGCACCCGCACCGGGCTGTCGCTGTCCGAGCTGGCCAAGCGCGCGGGCATCGCGAAGTCCACGCTGTCGCAGCTGGAGGCGGCGAGCGGGAACCCGTCGATGGAGACGATCTGGGCGCTGGCGGTGGCCCTCGGGGTGCCTTTCAGTGCACTCGTCGAGCCGCCCAGCCCCGCCGTCCAGGTCATCAGGGCGGGCGAGGGCCCCACGGTGCATTCCGACCGGTCCAGCTACCTGGCCTCGCTGCTGTCGGCGAGCCCGCCGGGAGTGCGCCGGGACATTTACTACGTGTGGCTGGAGCCGGGAACCGTCCGGGATTCCGATCCGCACATTCCGGGAACCACCGAACACATCGTGGTCACCGAGGGGAAAATGAAGGCCGGCCCGCGCGGAGAAGGCGTCGAGCTGGGCCCCGGGGACTACATGTCGTACCGCGGAGATGTGCCGCACGCGTACGAGGCGCTCGCCGCCGGAACGAAGTTCGTCCTGGTCATGCAGCACATGTGAACACGTGCGAACTCGCGCGCCGTCATATGAACGGGAAATGAACGGAAAAAGGCAGGAGCCCCGTTGCCTTGCGGCGCGGGGCTCCTTGGGTACTGCACTCAGGTTCTGCGATCAGGCAGAGATCAGACGGGGGTGACGTTCTCCGCCTGCGGACCCTTCGGGCCCTGCGTCACGTCGAAGCTCACGGCCTGGTTCTCCTCGAGGGAGCGGAAGCCGCTGGCGTTGATCGCGGAGTAGTGAACGAAGACGTCGGGGCCGCCGCCCTCCTGGGCGATGAAGCCAAAGCCCTTTTCGGCGTTGAACCACTTAACGGTTCCGGTAGCCATAAGCCCTCCTTGGGCTCAAAAGGGTTGCCCTGCTCCAGAACCTGCACGTGCGAAACGGTGCTGCACAATTGCATTCGTCTGAAAACGACGAGAGCCCGCGGTCACATGCTCCGCAGGCTCTGTACTGCAAGGGAAACCAAACTGCAACTTGCGGTGAGCTTAGCACGCAGGCAGCCGGAAGCAATAGGGGCCAAGATCACGTCACCCGAATGTTTGAACCACCGGATGGGTGTGCTGACGAAGGGGTCGGTCCCAGGACCGTACCGCATGGGGTCTAGTCTCGCGATGTGGACAATTCCCGCACCCGGCCGCGCGTCGGCCACATCCAGTTCCTGAACTGCCTGCCCCTCTACTGGGGGCTCGCGAGAACGGGCACGCTCCTCGACTTCGAGCTCACGAAGGACACCCCTGAGAAGCTCAGCGAGCAGCTCGTGCGCGGCGATCTCGACATCGGCCCGATCACTCTTGTCGAGTTCCTGCGCAACGCGGACGACCTGGTGGCCTTCCCGGACATCGCCGTCGGCTGCGACGGCCCCGTGATGTCCTGCGTGATCGTCTCGCAGGTTCCCCTCGACCGGCTCGACGGCGCCCGTGTCGCCCTCGGCTCCACCTCGCGCACCTCGGTCCGCCTTGCCCAGCTCCTGCTGGCCGAGCGGTACGGCGTCCGGCCCGACTACTACAGCTGCCCGCCCGACCTCGGCCTGATGATGCAGGAGGCCGACGCCGCCGTCCTCATCGGCGACGCCGCCCTGCGCGCCAACCTCCACTACGGCCCCAAGCTCGGCCTGGACGTGCACGACCTCGGCGCCCTGTGGAAGGAGTGGACCGGCCTGCCCTTCGTCTTCGCGGTCTGGGCCGCCCGCCGCGACTACCTGGAACGCGAGCCCGAGGTCACCCGCCAGGTCCACGAGGCCTTCCTCGAATCCCGCAACCTCTCCCTGGAAGAGGTCTCCAAGGTCGCCGAACAGGCCTCCCGCTGGGAGGCCTTCGACGAGGCCACCCTGGAGCAGTACTTCACCACCCTCGACTTCAGCTTCGGCGCCCCCCAGCTGGCGGCGGTCACCGAGTTCGCCCGCCGGGTGGGTCCGACGACGGGCTTCCCGGCGGATGTGACGGTGGATCTGCTGCGGCCGTAGGGCCGCTTCGGCAGCCCCTCGGAGCCCACGAGCCGGCCGCCGCCGGGCCCCACCGGCCCTTCGGCCGGCCGGGCTCCGGCGGCTCCGGCGGCACCGGTGGCTCCTGCGGCACCGGCGGTTCGGCCGCGGGAAAGCCGGTGGCCGCGCCGCCGGGACTCGGGGGCGAGGAACCCCCGAGCTCGCCGAACCGCAGTTGCCGGCGCCTGCGCTACTGCGGTGTCGTCACCGTGATGTGGTCGCCGCCGCCGAGGTGCAGCATGCCCTTGCCCGGAGTGATCGGGCCGCCGACCATGCTGCGGGTCGTACGGATGCCGATGAGCTCGCCCGAGCCCGACTCCTGCGGGGACAGCAGGATGCCGCGGCGGGCCTTCTTGGCGTCGACCTGCCAGCCGGAGAAGCCGGAGCAGATCTCGTCCTCGTCACCCGCGACGACCAGGGCGAGCCCCTCCTCGTTGCCGCGTTCGACGATCCGCTTGAGCACGTCCTCGGCGTCGCAGTCCTCCAGTACCTCGGCATCGTCGACGAGGACGACGACGGGCTCCTCGGACGTCGCCGAGCCGATGACTTCCTCCAGCTCGTCCTCGTCGATGTCGCGGCCGGTGAAGACCTTCAACACGCCGTTCTGTCCCTCGAGCTCGCGCAGCGGGGACGGACGTGGCGCCGCGACGACCAGCCGTACGCCCTGCGCGAGGAAGGAGCGCGCGATGCTCGAAAGCACCGTGCTGCGGCCGGACTTGGCTGGGCCGCCCACGACGAACGCCGGGACGCCCTCCGCGAGATCGGGGCCGAACGCGGTGAGCTCGTCGCCGCCCACGCCCACCAGGGCCCACAGCGGGGAGGACGCGGTCTCCGGGGTGCGCATCGCCCACGCGTCCTCGAAGGAGATCCGGTTCGGCAGCACGTCGACCCGGAACGGCCTACGGGAGCGCGGTACCTCGGCGTCCCGTGCCGTCGCCGCGTCGCCGATCGCCAGCAGCGCGGCTGCCTGGCCCTGACCGGTGGTGTCCTCGGCGAGCAGGGCGAACTGTGTCTCGGCGGCGGTCTCGGCGCGGAAGGCACGGCCCGGCGGGATCTCCTCGGGCACCTTGCGCGCGTTGATGTCCAGCATCGAGAAGTCGCCGCGGTCGGCGAGCCGGAGACCGTACTTGTCCTCGGTGAGCGAGGAGATACGGCCCGCCAGGAGCTGCCGGTCACCGGTGATGACGACATGGAGGCCGACGCTCGCGCCCTCGCGCATCAGCGCCAGGATCTGGTCGGTCAGGTCACCGTGGTTGTGCTCTCCGAGGGTGGGCAACCACCCTTCCCAGCGGTCGAGCAGCAGCACGATGTGCGGCAGCCGCTCGTCCTGCGAGGCCGAGGACCGCTGTTCGCCGATGTCGGCGAAGCCCTTCTCGGCAAGGACTTCCTGGCGCCGGGTCAGTTCCCCGGAGAGCCGGCCCATGAGCCGCTCGACCCGCTCCAGCTGGTTGCGGCCGACGACCGCACCGCAGTGCGGCAGCCGGGTCAGCGCGTTCAGGGCGCCGTTGCCGCAGTCGATGCCGTACAGGTGCACGTCCGCACAGGAGTTGGTGCGTGCCAGCGAGCCGGCGATGGTGCGCAGCACCTGCGACCGGCCGGTGCGCGGGGCACCGGCGAGGAGGAGGTGCCCGAACGTGGCGAAGTCGACGGCCACCGGGCGACGGGCCTGGTCGGCAGGAAGGTCCTCGACACCGTACGGGGCCGCGGGCAGCGCACCCTGAGCGCTGATCGCCGGGATCTCGTCGAGGAGGAGGGTGTCCTCCAGCGCGGGCAGCCACGGGGAGTGCTGCGCCGGGATGCCCAGTGCCCGGTTCGCCTCCCCGACGGCGTCGACCAGCACCTTCAGGTCGGTGATCTCGTCGTCCTCGCGGACTTCGGCCTTCGGCTTGCGCAGCGCGGCACGGCCCAGGTCCTGCCAGGTCAGCGGGGCCGCCCAGGGCGCGAGGGTCTGCGGGTCGGCCGCGCCGGGCCGCCGGCCACCGACCCGGCCGGACTGGAAGGGGATCAGAGAGGCATGGCCCAACCGGACGTACGCCCGCCCCGGTGTGTTCTTGGAGATGTGTCCGGCGTCGGGCGCGTCGATGACGTCGGTGGACTCGCCGGCATCCGTGACGCGCAGCGCGATGCGCAGGTTCGTGTTGGCCCGGATCTCGGGCGAGACGACACCGCTCGGCCGCTGCGTGGCGAGCAGCAGATGGATTCCGAGCGAACGGCCGCGTTGGGCGATGTTGACCAGGCCGGTGACGAAGTCGGGCAGGTCGCGGACCATGGACGCGAACTCGTCGATGACGATGAGGAGCCGGGGGACGGGTGCGTGCGAGGGATCCCTGCGCAGGAGGTCCTGGTAGTCCTCGATGTCCTTCGTGCCGGCAGCGGCCAGGATGTGCTCGCGCCGCTTCAGCTCGGCGCCCAGCGACTCCAGGGCGCGCTCCACCAGGTGGGCGTCGAGGTCCGTCACCATGCCGACCGTGTGCGGGAGTTCGACACAGTCCTTGAACGCCGACCCACCCTTGTAGTCGACGAGGACGAACGTCATGTTCTCCGGGGTGTTGGCCACGGCCAGCGAGGCCACGATGGTCTGCAGCAGTTCCGACTTGCCGGAACCGGTCGTACCGGCGATCAGGCCGTGCGGGCCGTCCTTGCGCATGTCGATGCCGAACGGGCCGTCGTACGACTCACCGATGACGGCGAGCGTCGACTGCCCGCCCAACCGCCACCTGGCGGCGATCGAGTCGCGGGTCGGCGGTTCCAGCTGGAGCACGTCGAGCAGTCGACTCGATCCGGGCAGCGCCGAGTCCTCGCTCTCGCCACTGATGTCCCGCAGCGGGGCCAGCGCACGAGCCAGCCGGGCGCACCAGGCGGGGGAGACGAAGTCCGGCCGTACGTTCCGCTTGCGCAGCGCCCCGCTCTGCTCGACCCGCAGCCGCAACTCTGGCTCCTCCTGGACCTGTTCCACCGGCTGGGCGGCCTGGTGCCACGCCTGGAACGACGGGAAGCCGCCGGCGGGCTGGACCGCCGCCGGGACGACGGCGGGGGCGGCCTCGGTATGCCGGGGCTCGGCGACGACCACGCCCTGGCACTCGCCGGGCAGGAACCGCTCCTCCTCGTCCAGGCAGATCGAGTGGATGGCGACGCCCGGACCCTCGCGCAGCAGCCGTACGACACCCGGCATCGACCGCAGCCGCCGGGAACCGTCCCAGACGACGACGATGTCCGGGTCGGCGAAGGCGGGCCCGTCCACTTTGACGCGCCCGCCCTGCTGGAGTGCCTTCTGGCGGGCGTCGAGCAGCTGGGTCAGTTCGCCGATGCGCGCGCCGACGGTCTCGGAGTCGGTGCCTATGAGGACGTTGACGTCCTGGCCCCCGGTCGGGCGCGCGTGCGGCAGCCAGCGCACCCAGTCCCAGCGGGTGCCGGCGTCGTTGTCGGTCAGGACATAGAACTGCACGTCCAACGGACTGTGCAGGACGGCGGTCTGGGCGATCACCCATCGGCCCAGCGACTGCGCGGAGTCTCCGGGTCCGGCCACGCCGACGACACCGAGGTCCCGCAGCGACAGCGCCACCGGGGCGTCCTCGATGTACCAGCGGACCTTGCGCTTGTGCTCGTCCTGCCGCGGGTCGTCCAGCTCCACCTCGGAGGGCAGGTGTCCGGTACCGAAACGCAGCAGCAGATGGTCGGCGTCGGTACGCCGACGCTCCCACAGCCGGGTGCGCGGCCCCGTGCCGAGGGCGAGAACGGCGGCCGGGTCGGGGACCGCCTGCCTCCGGTCCGATCGCTCGGTGGCCAGTGCTTCCCGGGCGTCCTTCTCGATCCGTTCCTTGTGTTCCTTGTACTCTTTGACCTGCTTGGCGTGCGACTTCCGGCCGTGCTTCTTGTCCATGAAGTAGTTGCCGAAGAGCATGAGCGGGCTCAACAGCGCCATGATCAGGTAGTACCAGCGGCCGAACATCAGCACCGACACGGCGGCGCCGCCGAGCGGCAGCAGCGCCATCAGCCAGGGCAGGGGACGGGCCTCGTAGTCGCCGGGCGGGTTGGGCAGCGAGAAGTGCGTCTGGCGGTCGGCCGGGCGCAGCCGCGGAGGTCGGTTGTAGTCGAGCCCGATGCCGTCGTCGGACCACTTCAGGGCCGCGTTGGGCGGGGTGTAACCGATGATCTCCAGCAGGGTGTTGCCGAGGGCCAGCTGCGCGCCCAGCGGCCACTCGCCGCCGCTGAACTCATCGCCGTCCAGGCGGACGGTGCCCTCGGCGCCGTGGAGTGTGACCTGGCAGGCGCCGTCGATGGCGATGGCCAGGGAGGCGGCACGCGCCGGAAGTTCGGGATCCTCGACGCGCAGATGCGCCGCCGGACCACTGCCGATGTCGTACTTCCCCACGCCGAGCCGGTGCACGGCTCCGGCAGCGGGACCGCCGACCACGCGGAACTCCACGATGCCGGTGGGCTCGCCGAACAGACACCCGGCAGGGTCGTGCAGGCTGACGACGGCTCCGTCACGCAGCGGAGACCCGACAACGGTCGCGTGTGGATCGAGGGGGTACCCGTCGACGTAGGCGAGCGGTCCGGTGGGGGACGCGACGCCGCCCTCGCGATGCGTCCCTATGGGGATGATCTGCGCAATGTCGCCGTCACCCGGACCGCTGCGGATACCGACCTGCCGGCCCAGCTCTCGGACGATGTCGCCGACCGTGGACTCCGGATCGGCGTCGAGTACCACGTCGACGCTGGTGCCGCCGACCGGATCGGCGACGGTCAGACTCAGGCGCACGTTCGTCCTCCTCGTACGGCCGCGGCCGCCCCCGGAACGCGGAAAACACTGGTAACACTCAACGGTGGGATCGACCTTAGCCGTCCCGGCTTTGCCGTCGGCAATGGGAGGCTCACCGGTTCACCGATCCGTATCTGAGGGACTCCTGCGGCCACTGGGTTCGCACCCGTAGGATCTTTGCTCATGCGGACGGCCGGACCGCAAGGCCGCCGGTCCGAGCGCGCCGCGGGGGAGGTCCCTGCGGCAACGCACAACGGGAGGGAGATCCGTCATGGGCAAGAGCAAGGGCGCAGACCTTACTTATGCCGAGATGGAGAAGGTCGCGGGCGACCTGATCAAGGACATGAACGACCTCGAGGACCGCATCAAGAACGTCGAGAAGCGGGTCTCGCATCTGGTCGATCAGGGCTTCACCACCCAGCAGGCCTCCGGCGCGTACGAGGACTCCGTGAAGGAGTTCACGAAGGGCGCCGCCAAGACCATCCACGGCCTGCACGGCCTGTCGGACTTCCTGACGAAGGCCAAGGAAGCGTACGAGCAGCTGGACCACCAGCTGGCGCAGCAGGCGAAGGGCAAGTAAGGGACGCGGCAGCCGGGTACTGGAGGTGACGGGGCGCGCAACGCGTCGCTCCGTCACACCGGCATGTCACGCCTCGGCGTGCTTGGCCTCAGCGGGCCGCAGGTGGCGACAGCCGTGGGTCTCGCGGAGATAAGTGCTCTTCAGCAGTTGCATGTTCGAAGGTAACTTGCATCACAACGCGCCGCCTCTTGGCTATTGGGGGATTCTGGAATGTCCAAGGGTGATCTCGTCGTGAGCCTGGCCGGGCTCGATACCTTGGCCGGCCGACTGCGGTCGATCAAGAAACGCATGGATGACACCGGCCAGGTCGATCGCAAGCTGGGCCATGGGGAGCTGGGCTCGAGCTCGGCGTTGGACGCCATGGAAGGTTTCATGCACGGCTGGAAGGACGGCCGCAAGGAGATCGACGTCGGCCTCGACGGCGTGGCGAAGATGGCGCAGGACATCGTCGACAAGATGACCAAACTCGACGCGGATCTCAGGAACGCCCTCCGCAAGCACGAGAAGGAGGGCAAGGGTGGGCACTGAAGAAACCCTCACCGAGGACCCGTTCGCCGGGGCCGCCCCCGGAGACGTCATCGGCATCAACATCCAGGTCCCCAGCACGTGGTACGAGTTCGACGTGCACCCCGCCACGGTCAACCGCTCGATCCGCGACGTGGTGGCGGAGCGGATCAAGCAGAGGCCGGAGCTGGCCGCGTACCAGGCCGATCTGGTCAAGACCTTGAAGAAGGTGGCCCGCGAGGCCAGGAAGAACAACGTCGTCTACTCCGGCTCCATGTGCGAGATCGTCGACGACGAACCGATGGTGGCCAGCCTCATGATCAGTGTGACCGAGGCCGTGAACGAGGCCACGGGTGAGACCGCCCCCACTCCTCTTGACACATTCCTGCGGGTGCTGACGCCGATTGCTCCCGGCCGTCGTCCCACGGATCCCTGGCGCCGCGTGCGCCTGGTGAAATTGCCGGAGGCGGGCGAGGCGGCGCGTGCCGAAGGCATTGAGGACATCGAGATTCCGGACGACAACCGTAGCTATCGCGCGGTGATGATGCAGACCTTCGTGCCCTTCCCGGGCAACAACCCGAAGGTCGCCGTCATCAGCGCCAGTACACCGCAACTGGCGCTGGTCGAGCCGATGCTGCAGCTCTTCGACCTCATCACCAGCACGTTCCGCTTCGTGTACCGCGCCGACCTCGACACGGAGGGTTGACCTCGATGGCCCGCCCAACCGACTGGCACAACCTAGACCTGCACGATGACCCGACGCCCGGTGATTCGCACGAGATCACGCTCCAGGCCCAGCGGTACCAGACCTTCGTCGAGGACATCTCCCTGGCGCTCAGGGGCATGCGCTCCGCATCGAAGGACTCGGTCCTCAAGGAATCGGCCGGCAAGGCCATGGAGGCGTTCAAGGACCACATCGGCAAACTTCCTGCCCAGTTGCAGAAGCTGCACGACTCGTACGACATAGTTGCGGGCGCCCTGCTGACCTATGCCGGGAAGATGGAGCACGCTCAGACGACCGCCGACCACGCGCTGGCCAGGGCCCGGACGTTGCGCGGTGACCTCTCCCGGGCGCAGTCCCGACTGGCCAGTGCCACCACTGCCGCAAGCAACGCCCAATCCGCGCAGGACAAGCTCAAGAACCCCTCCGGTGACGCTCCCGCACCCGACCCGGAGCATGTCCGCAAAGCGACACGTGACGCCCAACACGCGAATGACCACCAGAAGGCGATGCAGAGCCAGGTCGACAACCTGCACGCCCAACTGACAGAGCTGAAGACGAAGGCGGAGGGCGCCGGAAAGGACCAGGACAAGGCTGCCGAGAAGCTCGTCCACGAGATCCACAAGGCGTCTGACGTCGGGATCCACAACAAGAAGTGGTACGAGAAGGTCGGGGACTGGCTCGGGACGGCCTGGAAGTGGACTGTAGTTGCCGCCAAGATCTTCGTGGCCGTCGCCGGGATCTTGCTGCTGTTCATCGGCGGTCCACTGGTGTGGTTCGTGTTGGCTGCGGCCCTGCTCGTGCTCGCGGACACCATCGCCAAGTTCGCCCAGGGTAAGGCCGGATGGGGGGATCTCCTCTTCGCAGTGCTGGACTGTATCCCGGTGGTCGGCAAGGCAGCCATGCTGGCGAAGGCGGGCAAGTTCGTGGGCGGATTCAAGATGGCGCTGAAGGTCAGGAAGGCAGAGATCGCCTTCGCCCGCCTCGTCAAGGTGTGGCGCATGGGCGAGGATTTCAAGGGCTTCCGCAAGGTCGCGTTCGTGTTCGCCAAGGGCGAGATGAAGACGACACTTAAGGACGCTCTCAACGGCGGTTGGAGCGAGATGCAGAAGAACGCTCTGCAGAACCTCACAGGCAACGTCATCGGAGCCGGTATGGGCACGCTGGTGAGTAAGGGGTTGTCCCACCTGCCGGGCAAGCTCTATCGCAGCAGCATGTTCAATATGGACCGGAAACAGTTCGGCAAACTCAATATGGCGCTGAACGGCAAGAACGTTTTGGGTACGAGCACAGTGGGTGCTGCCCAGGGGTTCGTGACCAGCTTGACCCGGGCCACTGTCAATACGACCTTGTTCGGTGCTGATTTCGACACGAGCGGTGTCTTCATGGACACGGTGAGCGGCGGTGGCGGAGGTCTTGGATACAAGCCTGGAATCCTGCCGGCTAAGGCGGCGCTCAGCTCTTAAGTTCAGTCAGTGTGCTCTGAAAGCGTGCCATCGCTGCTTCGACTCGCGCGCGAATATTGATGAACTGGATATCGCCGCTGTCTGAGAGCTCGGTGAACTCTGTTACTTCTGTGACATTGCCGAGATAATTGCCCGTGAATTCTTGTACCGCTGACCAGACTTCCATAGCCGCAACTTCTGGCGCAATCTCATCAATGACTGTCCGGCGATGCGAGATGGTCAGCGTTCCGTGCTTGTCGAGTTTGAACTTCAGTGAAAACACTGGGTCCGTGAACTTGAAGGTTCCCCGGCCGCGTCTGAGGAGGGCACCCAGACCGTCCAGCAGGTCTGGCAGCACAACGAATACCTGAATGCCGAGGCCGCCGTCTTTGTCGCGAGTCCGCGAGGAGGCTTGTCCAGTCGCTCCTCGGACTTCGAGATGACCGAACGTGAGCCCGTCTTTGACGTCGCCCTGCCCGGCGATCATGGTGAATTGGAATTCCGGCATGGAGGCCTCGCTTACGCTTTGGTGGCAGTGCCGAGGTGGCGCTCTATGGGGTCGATCGATTGTTTCGGATGCTCTTCCACATTGAGTACACCAGCTTGCGGCGTTGTTCCTGGAGCGATGGTGCGACATTGATGCCGGCTTCTTGTGCACGCTGCCAGGATGCTTCAGTCACTCTCTCCGGCCGCGTGCCATCGCTGTTTAGGTGCGGGTGCTGGGGGCGTACCGCTAGCAGTTTCCGATAGCCGGGCAACGCGACCACGCACGCGTACCGCGGGTCGCCCGCGAACCTGAATCCGGCAGATCTGGAATCCATCACAGCGCGTTGCCAATTCTTGCCCAGGCCGTATCTCCGGAAGGCAACTTTGATGCTCTTTTGCGTTCCGTCGGGATCGGGTAGGTGGAAGTATTCGATGCCCGCAGGATGCGCCTTTCCGAGCGGAGGGTGATTCTGCCAGGGATACGCCCTCAGCACGTCTCGCATCTGACTGAGATGCTCCCAGCGGAGCGAGACGAAACCAATCCCCACTGCGGTCACAGTGACGAGCAAGACGAGGATGGTGGTCGCGACAAAGTTGCCCACCCAGTCCCTCAGGATTGCAACGATTACTACGCTGCCCAGCAAGCTAAATATCCAAAGGATCAGGTTGGTGCGTGAACGGCGGCGTTCCCTCCGCCAGGCACGGACGGTCGCCGGGTCGGCGAAGGCTGCGTCGGTCCCATGGTCGGTCATCCGCTCGCCCTCCTGTGCGGGTCGTTCGCTATTCCTTCTGCAAACAGGCGAAGGCACGTGTGCGCCCTCGGAACCCCGGCTCCGACGCTATCAGCGCGGCTTCTGCCCGGGGTGTCCAGAACGAGGGCGGGGCTGAGTAAAGCAGACCGCCGACGTCTCATCAGCGGTTGACGGCCTGGACCTCCTGCACGACCACGTCCTGGGTGGTGCCGAAGGTGCCGTCGGAGAGGTTGTCGCCCGTGCCGTCGGAGCCCGTCCAGTGGATCTTCCAGGTAACGGTCGCCTTGAGCGGGTACGAGCCGTTCCCGGAGGAGCGCAGGTAGTTCACGCCGCACGGCGGGGTCTCATCCGCCTTGCCCGTGGCGTACGGCTCGCCGATGCGCCCGTTCTTGATCTCGCAGACCCCGGAGCGTGGGTAACTTTCTGCGTCCGCCGTACCGGGATCGATCTTCAGCGACACGGGCTCGGCGGTCGTCGTCGCGGAGATCCCGAGCACCGGTACGGAGGCGGTGACGGAGACCGGCTTGAACTCTGCGCCGTCCAGCCAGGCCCAGGTGGGCAGGTTGACCTTCGTGGTGCCCGCGGGCGCGAGGGTCACCTTTGTGCCGGGGACACGGATCTCGTTGTAGGCGAGTTCGGCGAGAATCCTGGGGGTGACAGCGTTCCTGATTTCGGCAGGTGGTGGCGCGCCCTTGTTCACCCAGAAGATGGGCTTGCTGCACTTGTCCCAGCCGGGCGGAAAATTCTCGTCGACATAAGAGTCCCACCAGTAGCCCTTACCGGACTTGCTCTTGTTGAAGTCCTTGTAGGGGTGGCCGTCGACGTACCGGTCGCGCTGCTTGGCATCCCACTCGTGGCCCGTCGACTCTGCAGCCCAGATCGGCATCAGGTACTTCTGCAACTGTGAGGGCGTGTACTTCGGGGCGTACCAGCAGGCGGGCGGGGCCCAAGAGGTAGTAGGGGTGAGGGGGCCGACGGAGCTCGTGGAGCCATTCTTGGAGCGGTCGTAGACGATCACGCTCGCCGAGAGGGTCCCGTCGTCGCTGGCATTGCCCTGTTGTTGGTTCTGGCCGACGGTACCGGCGTCACCACGGCCGCCGGCGTATGCCGCCTGGGACGCGAGTACGGGAAGGCAGGACAGCGAGACCACGGTCGCCGTCCTGAGCAAATTCCTTATGGCTGACACGTCTTGTCCCCCCGGTTCGACACGATACTCGTGGTCTGCCAGACTCCCTGTTCGTTCTTGGCGAGCGAGGTGTGATAAAGCACGTAACTGTCGGCTGAGGTCGGGGTGTTGTCGACCTTGTCGGTCTTCTTGTTCTTGAGGAACGACTTACTCTCGTCGGAGCAATAGGTGACGTAAGCCTGTTTGGCTCCCTTGAGAGTCACCTTTCGGTCGAAGTACCGGGTCTCGCCGACCCAGGTGTCGTTCTTGTCGATGTATCCCTGTACATAGGTGATTGCCGCATTCAGGGCCTTGTCTGCGTTGTAGAAGCCGAGAGCCTTCGTGTCCGTGCTTCCCTTGAAGATCGCGTCGTCCATGGAGTTGACGCTCATCGCGCTATCCGCCAGGACCGCGTCCTTCGTCGCATTGTCTGTCTTCTGATCTTCGAAGAGGTTCTTGGCGTTCGACGGGAAGGTGATCTCCGGTCGGCCGGTCGTACTGGAAGCCGACGCCCCGGGCGAAGCCGCTGTCGGACTCCCAGTGTCCGCTCCCGCGATCTTGTCACCGGCCTTGGCGCTGCCGCCCCCGCTGCCACAAGCAGTCAGTATCAGCGCTGCTGTCGTGGCAAGCGCGGCAGTAACGGGCACAGAGCGGCGTTTCACAGTGGGCTCCCCGTGAGACAGAAGTCAGTCAAGAGTGAAGACGGTATCGGTGGGCTTCCCGGTTTCGCCAGAGCGAACTTCCCTGCAAAGAGTACGAATTCGGGGCGAATTGGTACTAACCTCGCGTGTGCTGTGTGCTGATCGTGCCCCCATCGAGCGATGGCCCCGGACGCCTTGGAGCGCTGCATCTGCAGGACTGCGAGGACCCGCTTCTCTTTCGCGATGTTCTGCATCGTGATCACATACGCGGAGGGAAAACGGCAGTGCGGTGCGGGGATCGATGCGACTCCAGGTGACCTCGTCTCGGCTGTCGTTGTGGACGTGGACGGTCATGCGGGATGCCCTCGGAGCGGCGTCCGGCAACTCCAGCACGTCTGTAAGAAGCAGCGGGAAGTACCTGGCGCAGCCCGGGCGCGCGTAGACGTTGAAGCCAGGGCCGTCATCGGGCGGCTCCCACGCGTATGCCGTGAATGCGACGTGGGAAGGTGTCGATGCCGAGGGTGGCGAGGTAGAGGGCGAGGCGGCGTTCGCGTTGGAGGCGGCACCCATCTGGGGTAGGGACGCGGGGCTCGGACACCAACCCTCCCCACGTGGGGCTTATCTCTCCCGATTGCGATCCATTTCAAGGTGGCGACGAGCTTGCCCGGACGGTCCACGTCAGCCTGACGAGGTTCCTCTCCGGCGGCTCACGACGACGAGAACCCCGATGAGTAGTACCGCCCCGCCGACGGTCGAGGCCAGTCCGAGGATCCACAGCCATGGGTAGTGGCTGAACGCCCAGCTGGGTGAGCCGGAGTGGTGTCGACCCCTGCCGCTGTCCATGGCGTTGAAGGCGAGGGAGAGAAAGGGAAAGAGGGACGCCGTCGCCAGGGTGGTCAGGAGCGTGTGACCCGCCGCGCGGGCGGGGTGGATCTGCCACGACTTTCGGCCGGCCTTGCTCAGCGACCAGATTGACAGGGCGAGCAGGCAGGGAGCGGCAGCCCCCAGACACACCGCGAACCCGTACGCTCCGCCCGGCCATGTGTCGGCTGCCCAGCGCCATGTGTCGTCTCCCCAGAACACGTCGAGCAGTGCCAGCAGGACGGCGACGCCCGCTACCAGCAGAAGGAGGAGGCACGCAAAGGCACTCTCACCCTTTTTCCGTGCCTTTCTGCCCTCCGTGCCCAGCCCCCTCCCGGGCCGCCTTTCGTACTGCAAGCCAGCAGCCGAGGCCCTACCTCGTCGCGGTTTGGCCGACCCACCCACAGGATCCTCACTATCTGAACTGTCTGGCCAAGGGGACATCGGGCGTGCGGGGCGTCGGAAAGCCCGGCTTGGCCGCATCTTCGCCCCCGGCCAGCCATAATGCCCATAGGAGGTGAGCTCCCATGTCCATCATGAACGACCTGGTCGAGCGGGGAGGCATCCCCGAGGGCTACAAGGTCGAGGTCTTCGACGGCAGGGTGATCATGACGCCGCAGAGCCCGGAGCAGGATTGGACCGTCTCCGACGTGAAGGACGCGGTGAAGGCTGCGGGAATTGCTCGAGAGCGGGTCTTCGGGGATGTGCTCATCACGTTTCCCGGCGAGAACGACGCGGCGCCGGACCTGACGATCGTCGACTTCGACGCCGAGCGTCGCAAGAACAGCTACTCCTGCCTCGACGTGCTGGCGGTGGTCGAGGTCCCGTCCGAGCCGGGCGACGAGAAGGACTATGTGCGAAACGTCCAGAAGTACGGGCGTTTCGGGATCGGCTTCTACATGATCGCCGACCCGTTCGAGAAGATGGTCACGCTGATGTCGGAACCCCAGGCGTCCGGGTATGGAACGGTCGTCGAGGTCCCGTACGGCCAGCCGGTCAGCTTCACCCTGGCAACCGGGGAGCGGGTGAATATCGACACCACCACTTTTCCCACACGTGATGTCAACAGCGGGTGATTTCGCCATCCATGGCTTTTACCATGCCGGGTTCGACGGTTGAGCGCGGCGCATTGTCGACGGACGTCCTCGCGTCTTCGCGTGCCCGGGTCGAGACGATCGTGGGCCCCTGATGCCCAATATCGGTGATGGTGCCGTGACGTGATGGCCGCTTAGCGGGCGCACAGGCCCCGGCCCAGGCGTTCGGCGGCGCTCGAACGGCATGTGGCTGCGGGGGGTTGCAGACCATAACGGCGGCTTGGACGGACGTAGGGAGTCCGGGTGCGCCTTGAGGGGCTTATCTGCGGCTGATACGGTGCGAGCGCTTGACACTCACTCTGGCGCTGGATCTTGACACTCGCCAACAGTCCGGGATGGTCAGCCCGATTGATCGAGGCGCTGGATGTCCGGTTGGCTCGATCCACTGGAGCGACCGGAACAGGGTGGACTGTCTGGTTGCAAACGGAATCTGGCAGGCGAGACTTTCTTGGGTGTACGGGGAGCGGTTGCGTGAAGATCCAAGAGCGTACGGGGGCGGGCGCCGGTCGTTCCGCCGCTCCGGCTCAGTCGCCGGTCGGTGACCGGCTTCCTTCTCCGCCGCGCGAGCGTAAGCCCGCCCTGGCCGCCCTCGCGGTGCTGCTCATCCTGCTCGGTGCGCTGGGCGCCACGACGCTCGTGCTGCGTGCCGGCAACCGCGTCGAGGTCGTCAAGGTGACCTCGGACATCCAGGTGGGACAGAGCGTCGGTGACAATGTCACCTCGGTCATGGTCGCTGCCGACGACAGCATCAACTACGTCAAGTGGGACCAGGTCTCCGCACTGAAGAAGCTCAAGGCGCGGACGACCATCTACAAGGACAGCATCGTCATGGGCCAGATGTTCACCGACGGCAATGTCCTGCCCACGGGCAAGGCCGTCGTCGGTGTCTCCCTCAAGGAGGGCCAGTACCCGGCCGACATCAACACCGGTGACACCGTGGCCGTCTACGACGTCGACACCAGCGGTTCCAGTTCGTCCAGGTCCGGGTCCGGTTCCGTCGCCGGCGCCTCCGGTGAGCCCCTCACCACCGGCAAGGTCGCCTACAAGCAGGACGGCGGCGACGCCACCGTCAGCACGGGCAATCTCTCGCTGACGCTCCTCGTCGACCAGTCCGACGCAGCCGCCGTGGCGCGTGCCGCATCCGCCAGTGCGGTCGCCGTCGTGCACGTCTCCGGTTCCGGCAACTAGAAGGCGGCCCAGACCCCATGGCGCTCATCGCTCTCGCCGCCGACAAGGGTTCCCCCGGTGTCACCACGGCGGCCGTCGCCCTCGCCGCGGTCTGGCCGCGCCGCGTCCTGCTCGCCGAGACCGACCCGGCGGGCGGTGACCTCGTCTACCGCAGCGCCGCCGCGCACGGCGGACCGCTCAACCCCAACACCGGCCTGCTGTCGATAGCGGCGACCGCGCGCCGCGGGCTGGTGCCGGACCAGCTCTGGGACCACACCCAGCCGCTGAGCGGCGGTCTCGACGTGCTCGTCGGCCTCGGCATCGCCGAACAGGCGGGTGGACTCGCCGGACTGTGGCCCACCCTCGGGCACGCCTTCGCCGCTCTCGCCGACTCGCCGGACGCCCCCGCCGACGTCATCGCCGACTGCGGGCGCGTCAGCGGTGACACCCCGGCCGTCGAACTGTTCCCTCACGCGGCGCTCGTCCTTCTGGTCTCCCGGACCGAGCCGGAGGCCCTCGCGCGGGTGCGGGACCGGGCCGCCGCCCTGTCCGGCAAGCTGCACGGTGGTTCACGCGGCCCCGCGGCGCTCGGCACCCCGCTCGTCGGCGTGCTGCTGATCGCCGACCCGAGCAGCTCCGGCAAGCTGGTCAACCAGGTCAACGACATGCTGGTGCACTCCCAGACCGGCGCGCGGGTCGTCGGGACCCTCGCGGACGATCCGGCCGGCGCCGACATGCTGGCCGGGCGCAAGCGCGGGCGTCTTGACAAGTCCCTGCTGGTCCGCTCGGCTCGCAAGATCACAGCCGATCTGAACCAGCAGTTCGGCACCGCCTGGACCGCGTCGGCCCGGGCTCAGCAGCCGGTCCGGCAGCCGGAACATCAGGCCGACCAGCAGACCCGTCCGGGCCAGCCCCAGCAGCCCCAGCACGCACACCAACCCCAGCAGCAGCTGTCGTACGACACCCGGCAGCCGTACGGCCCGCAGGCCCCCCACGCCAACCAGTACCCCCAGCAGCCGTACCCGCAAGGCCACGCGGAGGCCGGCCGATGACCGCTGTCGACCACCAGTTGGTCAAGCGGTTCCGGCAGGACGCCGGTGACCGGATCGCCGAGCAGCGTCGCCTCGACCAGGTCAGCGGCGTGGCGCCGATGTCCGTGGAGGACGAGCGGCAGTACGCGCGCGCGGTCATCGCGCAGATTCTGGAGGAGTACGCCCGCGCCGAGATCCACGTCGGCCGGACGCCGCTGGACGCGGAGACCGAGGAGCAGTACGCGGCCGCCGTGCACGCCGCGCTGTTCGGTGTGGGCCGGCTGCAGCCGCTGCTGGACGACCCCGAGGTCGAGAACATCGACATCAACGGCTGCGACCAGGTCTTCGTCGGCTATTCCGACGGGCGTGAGGTGAAGGGGGAGCCCGTCGCAGAGTCAGACGAGGAGCTCATCGAGCTGATCCAGGTGCTCGGCGCGTACTCCGGTCTGTCCTCCCGGCCGTTCGACTCCGCCAACCCGCAGCTCGACCTGCGGCTGCCCGACGGCTCCCGGCTCTCGGCCGTCATGGACGTGGCCCGGCGGCCCGCGCTGTCCATCCGACGGGCCCGCATGGGCAAGGTGTTCGTCTCCGACCTGGTCGGCAACGGCACCCTCACCCCGGAGCTCGGCCACTTCCTGTCCTGCGCGGTGCGGGCCCGCAAGAACGTCATGATCGCCGGTGCCACCAACGCGGGCAAGACGACGCTGCTGCGGGCGCTGGCCAACGAGATCCCGCAGCAGGAGCGGCTGATCACCGTGGAGCGCGCCCTGGAGCTGGGCCTGGACACCTTCGCCGAACTGCACCCGAACGTCGTCGCGTTCGAGGAGCGGCTGCCCAACTCCGAGGGGCAGGGCGCCATCAGCATGGCCGAACTCGTCCGCCGCAGCCTTCGTATGAACCCCTCCCGCGTCATCGTCGGTGAGGTCCTCGGCGACGAGATCGTCACCATGCTGAACGCGATGTCGCAGGGCAACGACGGCTCGCTGTCCACGATCCATGCCAACAGCTCCAGCGAGGTCTTCAACCGTATCTCCACGTACGCGTTGCAGGCCTCCGAGCGGCTGCCCATCGAGGCCAGCCAGATGCTGATCGCGGGCGCGGTCAACTTCGTCGTGTTCGTCCAGCGGCGCAACAACTACCAGACCGGCGGCAGGCTGCAGCGCGTGGTCACCTCCGTCCGCGAGGTCAACGGGGTCGACGGCCGCGTGCTGTCGAGCGAGGTCTTCGCCGAGACCCCCGACGGACGGGTCGTGCCGCACGCGCCCATAGCCTGCCTGGAGGACCTCATGGCGTACGGCTACCGGCCGCAGGGGACGTGGGGGTGAGCATGAACCTCGGTGCGCTCGGCGCCATGGGCGGCCTCTTCTCCACCACCGTCCTGTACGCCATCGCCAGCGGTGTCGCCGCCGGCGGCGGACTGGCGCTGCTGCTGATCGCCCTCCGCGGGCTGCCCGCCAAGCCCGAGCACGAGAAGCGGCGGGCGAACGAACGGGCCGCGGAACTCGTCCGGTTCGCCGGGCAGCGCGGCTCGCTCGCCGCGATCCTCGGGCTCGCGGTGCTGCTGCTGACCCGCTGGGCGGTGGCGGGCCTCGCGGCCGGTGTCCTCGTCTTCTTCTGGGACCGGCTGTTCGGCGGCGCCGGCGAGGAACGCGCCGCCATGCGCCGCGTGGAGGCCCTCGCCTCCTGGACCGAGTCCCTGCGCGACACCATCGCCGGTGCCGTCGGCCTGGAGCAGGCCATCCCGGCCTCCGCCCGTGCCGCGGCCCCGATCCTGCGGCCGCATCTGGACGCGCTGGTCGACCGGCTGCGCGCCCGCACGCCGCTGCCCGACGCGCTGCAACTGCTCGCCGACGAGATCGACGACGCGTCCGCCGACATCATCGTCGCCGCGCTGATCCTCAACGCCCGGCTGCGCGGCCCCGGTCTGCGCCAGGTTCTCGGCGCGCTCGCCAAGTCCGCGCGCGAGGAGGTCGACATGCGCCAGCGCGTGATGGCCCAGCGCGCCTCGACCCGGCGCTCGGTGCAGATCGTCGTCGCCGTGTCGATCGCGTTCGTCCTCGGACTCTCCGTCTTCAACCGGGACTTCGTCGCACCGTACGGCACTGCCGTCGGCCAGCTCGTCCTCACCCTGGTCTGCGCCCTGTTCGGGCTCGGCTTCTGGTGGCTGCGCAAGCTGTCCACCATCGAGACGCCCGAACGGTTCCTGGTCCGGGACGAGTCCGCGGTCCGCTTCGTACGGCCCCGCACGCCCGCGCCGCAGGAGGAGGGGGTACGGCGATGAGCCTCACCATGCCGATCGTCGTCGGGGTCGTCTTCGGCCTCGGTGTCTACGCCCTGATTCGCGCCCTGATGCCCAGCCGACGCAGCCCGGTCGCGCAGGTCGCGCGGATCGACGCGCTGCGGGCGCGCGGAGCCGCGTACGAGTCGGTGCGGCAGACGAAGGAGTCCCACGGCCGCTTCGGTTCGGCGCGCGCTCGGATCGGCGCACGGATCTCGGAGTTCTACGTCCAGCAGGGATGGGAACAGCGCTCCCTCCGCGCGGACCTGGCCGTCCTGGAGCGGAGTTGGGAGAATTTCCTCGCCACCAAGGTGCTGCTCGCGGCGGCCGGCCTGTTCTTCGGGCCGTTCCTGTTCGCGGTGGTCTGGACGATGGGCTTCGGCTCCGGCCCGGTCATCCCGGTCTGGCTGGCCCTGGCCTGCGCGGCTCTGTTCTTCTTCCTGCCCGACCTGGAGGTACGACGGGACGCGGCGGCCAAGCGCCGGGACCTGCGCCGGGTCATCGGGGCGTACCTGGACCTGGTGTCGATGAGCCTGGCCGGCGGACGCGGTCTGCCCGAGGCGCTGATGGCGGCGGCGGAGATCTCCGACGGCTGGGCCAACCAGCGCATCCGCAGCGCCCTCGCTGACGCCCGGATCACCGGGCACAGCCAGTGGCAGGCGCTGGGCATGCTCGGCGAGGAGCTGGGCGTGGAGGAGCTGAAGGACCTGTCGGCGTCCCTGGCCCTGGTGGCCGACGACGGCGCCAAGGTCCGTGAGTCCCTCGCCTCCCGTGCCGAGACCATGCGGCACCGGGAGCTCGCCGAGATCGAGGGCAGTGCGGGGGAGAAGTCGCAGTCGATGCTCGTCGCACAGCTGCTGCTGTGCGCCGGGTTCCTGGTGTTCCTGATCTTCCCGGCGGCGATGCGGGTGTTCCAGGTGTGAGCCGTCCTACCTAGGTGTTCGCCAGGCGCGCGAACCAACTGCCAACTGCTGTTTCGAGAGGACAAAGGGGACAACCCACAATGAACGGACGGAACTTCGGCACCGGCATTCCGGCGGTCGACTTCCTGATCACCTTCATGCGCGGCCGCGTCGAGCGTGCCCGCTCCGGTGAACTGGACCGTGGTGCCTCGGCGGTGGAGTGGGTCATCATCTCCGCGGTCGTCGTGGCGATCGTCGGCGTGGTGGCCGCGATCATCAACAACGCGCTCAGCGACGGCGCCCACAAGGTCGGTGACTGCATCAAGGGCGCCAGCGCGTCCAAGACCTGCTGAGCGGTCGTACGACGACACGGGGACGACAGGGACGACGGGGACGACGGGGATGACGGGATTGCGGGTGAGCGTCGGCAGGTGGGTGCGCCGCCGGGCGGCGGCCGCGCGAGGCCGTACCGCCGACTCCGGCATGACTTCGATCGAGTTCGTGCTGCTCACGCCGGTCCTCTTCTTCATGATCTTCGCGACCGTCCAGTTCGCGCTGTACTTCTTCGCCGACCACGTGGCCCAGGCGGCGGCCCAGGCGGGCGCCCGCAAGGCCCGCGCCATGGCCGACGAGCAGCCCGGCGCCTGGCGGGGCGAGGCACGGGACGTGGCCGACGCCTACATCCGCCAGCTCGGCCCGCAGCTCGTGCTGTCGCCGGACGTGCGGCCGGTCCAGCCGGAGCAGCACACGGTCGGTGTGGAGATCTCGGCACGCGTGCCGACGGTGTTCCCGGGCCTCGACCTCACCGTCCACGCGCAGTCGGTGGGCCCGGTGGAGCGGTTCGTGAAGGACGACGGGAACTAGATGCTGCGCCGGCGGATTTCAGGGGACGCGTGGCGGCCGGCCGGCCGAACCGGTGAAGCGGCCGCCCGGCGCGGAGGCGACCGGACCCGTTCGGCCGGCGACACGGGCCTGTCCATGGTCGAGGGCGACAGGGGCCTGTCCACGGTCGAGGTCGTCATCCTCGCGCCGGTGATGATCCTCTTCATCCTCGTACTGGTGGCGTTCGGGCAACTCGTGAACGGCCGGGGTGCGATCGACGGCGCCGCCCGGGACGCCGCCCGTGCGGGCTCGATCCAGAAGGACCACGCGGTCGCCATGTCCGAGGCCCGCAAGGCCGCGGAGGCGGACCTCGGGGACGTCTGCTCGGGTCCCGTGTCGGTGGTCCAGAAGAGCACCGGGTTCGCCCCGTCCGTCGACCCCTTCTTCACGGTGGAGGTGAGCTGCCAGGTACGCGGTCTGGCCATGCTGGGCCTGGACGTGCCCACGCATCTGTCGGCCCGCTTCTCCTCCCCGCTGGACCCGTACCGGAGGGCGGCGTGAGCGACCTCGTAAGCACGTGGTGGGCGGACCGCCGGAGCCGGCTGGACGACCGGGGTTCGGGCGCGGGCGCGGTCATCATCTTCGCCCTGGTCTTCCTCTCCCTCGCGGCTTTCGTCATCGACGGCGGCCTGTCCATCTCCCAGCGCGAACGCGCCGCCGACATCGCGGAACAGGCGGCCCGTTACGCCGCCCAGGACATAGACAAGGGAGCGCTGTACGAGAACAAGGGCGGGGCGGCGCCGATCAACTACCAGAACTGCGACGCCAGGGTGAAGGCCTTCGCCCGCGAGATGAACCTGTCCACGGCCGACATCGCCGCGACCCACTGCGTCTCCGCCGACGCCCAGCAGGTCGAGGTCGAGGTCGAGCTGACCTACCAGCCGGTGTTCACGGGCATGTTCTACGACGGTGCCGTCGTCGTGCACGGCCGCTCCGTCGCGCGCAACGAGGTGGGCTGACGCGTGAGGTTCCCTAGGATCTCCGTAGGCCCACCGCCGACCCATCCCCCGTACACCCACGACCCAGGACACCCGCCATGGCGCGACGCAGCACTTCAAGCTCGACGGGACGGCCGTCGGGACCGCGGAATCGGACTCCTCAGCCGGTACGCCTGCGGAAGCGTACGTTCGGGGACTTCGTCAAGGCGTTCCTCGCGTTCGTCGCCCTGCTCCTGCTCGTCGTCGGGGTGCCGGGAGCGCTGGCCGTGGGGGTGGGCTGGCCGCTGCCGCACGGCCTGCCCTCGCAGGAGTGGCTGACGCAGGAGATCACCGTTCAGACGTTCCTGCACGTCCTCACGGTCGTCGTATGGCTCGCCTGGGCCCAGTTCACCGCCTGTGTGCTCGTGGAGGCCAAGGCCGCGCTCTCCGGTGTCGGCCTGCCCGGCCGCGTTCCCGGCGCCGGTCCCAGCCAGCTGCTCGCCCGGCAGCTCGTCGCCGCCCTGTTGCTGATCGGCGCCACCGCCGCAAGCCTCACCCCTGGTCTTTCGCAGCTCGGGCACAACGCCGTTCTGGAGGGCAACCAGAAGACCACGGTCGCCGCCGCCCAGCAGACCCCGGGCATCCTCGTCCAGCAGCAGGAGCGGGCCCAGGCCACCGCGGCCGCCCTCGCCGAAGCGGCCCACCACACCGCGGCCCAGGCCGAGTCCGGCACCGGCAAGCACGGGGACACCAAGTTCTACCGGATCCAGCCGCCCGAGGGCCGTCACCACGACTCACTGTGGGAGGTAGCCCAGCGCCACCTCGGCGACGGCCGCCGGTACAAGGAGATCTACGAACTCAACAAGGACCGTGTCCAGGCCGACGGCTCCCGTCTCACCGAGGCCAGCCTGATCCGTCCCGGCTGGATCATGGAGATGCCCGGCGACGCCCACGGCGGCGAACTCGTCGAGATGCCCGACGCGCACGTCTCCCCGGCCGTGCAGAAGCAGATCAGCGACTACGACAAGAGCGGTGCCCACGCCCACGAACAGGTGCAGCAGGCGGGCGGAGGAACCGGGCACGCGGCCCTGCCATCGCAGCGGCCCGCCCAGGACGGCGGGTCCGGATCCGGGGCGGGTGGTCAGGAGCAGCAGCACGCCACGGCTTCCTCCGGCCACTCCTCGTTCGGTCTCCCGGAGGCTCTCCTCGGCGCCCCTCTCCTCGCCGCGGGGCTGCTGGCCGCCCTCGGCCGCCGGCGCCGGCACGCGCTGTGGCAGTCCGCGCTCGGTGCCGTCGGCGGTCGCCGCGGCATGGAGCCGCCGACGCCCACCGGCGACGCCCAGGACGTCCAGGACGCGCTGATGATCGGCGCCGACCCCGACGCCGTACGACTCCTCGACCGGTCCCTGCGCGGACTCGCCGCCGCCCTCACCGCCGAGTCCCGCCCGCTGCCCGTCGTCTACGCCGCCTGGCTCAGCCACGGCGACCTGCACCTCCAGCTGGCCCAGCCCGCCGGGAAGCCGCCGGCGCCCTGGCGGCTCGGCCAGGACCAGACGTTCTGGATGCTGTCCCGCGCGGACGCCGAGCGGTACGAGGACGCCGACACCGCCGCCCCGTACCCCGGCCTGGTCAGCCTCGGCACCATGGACGACTCCCGGCTGCTGCTCAACCTCGAGGCCGTACCCGGCATCGTCTCGCTCAGCGGCCGCGAGGCCGACCGGGCCGCCGTGTTCGCCTCGATCGCCGCCGAACTCGCCACCAACGGGTGGTCCGACCGAATGACGATCACCCTTGTGGGCTTCGGCGAGGATCTGACCGCGCTCGCGCCCAACCGAGTCCGTCACCTCGACGGCATCGAGGCGCTCATCGAGACCATGGAGGCCGAGACCCGGCAGCGGCGCGGCGCACTCGGCGCCGCCGGGCACGACTCCGTGCTCACCGGCCGTACCGGCCCCGCCCAGCACACCCGCTGGGCCCCGCACCTCGTCCTGCTCGCCGCCCAGCCCTCCGCCGAGGACGCGGTCAAGCTAGCCGAACTCGCCGTCGACGCGAGCCGCCTCGGCATCGGCTACCTGATCGGCACCGAGACCACCGAACTGCCCGGCGCCGCCTGGGAGATGCAGATCACGACCGAGGGCAAGCTGCTCGCCCCGCTTCTCGGCCTTGAGCTGGACGCCCAGCTGCTGCCGGTTGCGCAGCAGCGCGCGGTCGTGCGGCTGTTCACCGAGGCCGACCCCGAGCGGGATCCGGACGGGCCGGCCACCACCCTGCCGTTCCTCGTCGACATCAGCGAACAGGGCCGTCCCGCGGTGTACGCCCGGCTCGTCGGGCCGTACGAGGTCATGGGCCTCGACACCCCTGACGGCGACCGCAGCGCCCTGCTGCACGAGGCGCTCGCCCTGCTGCTCCTGCACCGTGAGGGTGTCCATCCGCGCGTGCTGGCCTCCGCGCTGTGGCCGCGCGGGGCCGGCGAGGACGTCCGGGACGCGCTCATCGAGCGGCTGCGCGCGTGGCTGGGTACCGATCCCGACGGCAGCGCCCGCCTTTGCGCCGACGCGACCGGCCGGCTCACCCTCGCCAAGTCCGTCGTCTCTGACCTGGACGTGCTGCGCTCCCTCTACCACGAGGCCACGCAGGGCAAGGGCGCCGACAACCGCGCGGTACGCGGTCGCCTCCTCACCGACGCGCTGATCCTTGTTCGCGGGCCGCTGCTCGACGGCCGCCCCGAGGGCCGCTACGGCTGGCTCACCCACGAGATCATCGACGCGCAACTTCCGCTGCTGGTCGCTGACATCGGTCTTGCCCTCTCCGAGTTCCACCTGGAGAAGGACCGCGCGGAGAAGGCGATCGAGGCGCTCGACGCGGCCCTGAGGACCGCGCCGACGGACGAGCGGCTGTGGAACGAGCTGCTGCGCGCCACGCACGCCACCGGCGACTCCGACCGCCTGCGCGCCCGTGTGGCTGGCCTTCTCGCCCGCAGCGGCGCCCGTGGCCTGCCGGCGCGCACGGAAGCCTTCCTCGACGAACTGCTGCCCACCTGGCGCGACGACGCCGCGACAGCCGGATGACCGACCTCGCCCTGATCCTCACGGCCGCTGTGTGGGGCGCGGCGGCGGGCGCCGCCCTGCCCCGGGCGGCCTACCGCTTCACGGTACCGGCGGGCGAGCCGTGGCGCTCCCGCTGCCCGATGGGGCATGTGCTTCGGGGCTGGCTCGGGTGGTGCGGCTGCGGAGATTGCGCACGGGGTGCGGGCAGCGCCGGTGCGGGGGCGCGGGGGGTAAGCGACGCGCCGGGCGTGGAGAGCGCTCAGACGGCGCCGTACGCCCCCTCCGCCCCCCTCCTCGCCCTCGTCACCGCCCTCGTATGCGCCGCCCTCGCCGCTGCCACCGGCACCCGGCCCGAGTTGGCGGTGTGGCTGCTGCTCGCGCCGGTCGGTGTGCTGCTGGCCGTCGTGGACTTCCGGGTGCGGCGGCTGCCCGACCCGCTGACGCTGCCTCTCGCGGGCGTCGCCCTCGCTCTGCTGGGCCTGGCCGCCCTGCTGCCGGAGCACGCCGGTGACTGGCCCACCGCGCTGTACGGCGCGCTCGCGCTCGGCGCCGGGTACTTCGTGCTGTGGCTCATCAACCCGGCCGGCATGGGCTTCGGCGACGTGAAGCTGGCCGTCGGGATGGGTGCCGCACTCGGCTGGTACGGCTGGCCGACGGTGCTGCTCGGCACGTTCGCCGGGTTCCTGCTCGGCGCCTTCTACGGCGGTGCGCTCGTCGTCGTACGGCGGGCGGGCCGCAAGACGGCGATCCCGTTCGGGCCGTTCCTGATGGCCGGCGCCTTCGTGGGGCTGCTGATCGGCGCCTACGCGGCCTGAGGTCGGGTGGCCGAAACGGCTGGCGTAGGCTGGTCCGGTCCGTCCTCACCCCTTGGTGAAGAGGACGGACGACGAAGACGAAGACGACGAAAGGGACCGCCCCGGTGACCGAGAAGGCCGACCTCCAGTCCGTTCTCGACCGTGCCGCAGCCGGTGGGCGGATCACCCCGGAAGAGGCCCTCGTCCTCTACCGTGACGCCCCGCTGCACGCGCTGGGCACCGCCGCCGACGCCGTACGCCGCCGCAAGTACGCCGGCATCGAGCACATCGCGACGTACATCATCGAGCGCAACATCAACTACACGAACGTGTGCGTCACGGCGTGCAAGTTCTGCGCCTTCTACGCGGCCCCCAAGGACAAGGCGAAGGGCTGGACCCGCGACCTCGACGACATCCTGCGCCGCTGCGCGGAGACCGTCGAGCTGGGCGGTACCCAGATCATGTTCCAGGGCGGCCACCACCCGGACTACGGCGTCGAGTACTACGAGCAGCACTTCAAGGCCATCAAGGACGCCTTCCCGCAGCTGGTGATCCACTCGCTGGGCGCCTCCGAGGTCGAGCACATGGCCCGGATCTCCGGGGTGTCGGTCGAGGAGGCCATCACCCGGATCCACGAGGCCGGGCTCGACTCGTTCGCCGGCGCCGGTGCCGAGTTGCTCCCCGAGCGGCCCCGCAAGGCCATCGCCCCGCTCAAGGAGAGCGGCGAGCGCTGGCTGGAGATCATGGAGGCCGCGCACAAGCTGGGCGTGGAGTCCACCTCCACCATGCTGATGGGCACGGGCGAGACCAATGCCGAGCGCATCGAGCACCTGCGCATGATCCGGGACGTCCAGGACCGTACGGGCGGCTTCCGCGCCTTCATCCCGTACACCTACCAGCCCGAGAACAACCACCTGAAGGGCCGTACCCAGGCCACGCTCTTCGAGTACCTGCGGATGATCGCGATCGCCCGCCTGTTCCTCGACAACGTCCGGCACATCCAGGGCTCCTGGCTGACCACCGGCAAGGAGGTCGGCCAGCTGTCCCTGCACTACGGCGCGGACGACCTCGGCTCGATCATGCTGGAGGAGAACGTGGTCTCCTCGGCCGGTGCCAAGCACCGCTCCAACCGCCTGGAGATCATCGAACTGATCCGCAAGGCGGGCCGGGTTCCGGCGCAGCGCGCGACGACGTACGAGCACCTGGTCGTCCACGACGACCCGGCGAACGACCCCGTCGACGACCGCGTCGTCTCCCACATCTCCTCCACGGCCATCGAGGGCGGCACGGCCCACCCCGAGCTGAAGCTGCTCGCCTCCAACTAGGGCCGTCGTGCTGACACTTCACGTCGCCGAGCGGTCTCCCGAGACGGCGGTTCTGGTCGACGGGGCGGTCGTCGCCGCCGTCGGCCCGTACGAGGAGCTGGCCGCCGCCGAACCCCGGGCCAGGGTGCGGCGCTGGCCCGGCATCCTCACTCCGGGGCTGCTGAACCCGTACGGTCCGGAGCTGCTGGAGGCCACCTACCACCCCGACCCGCGCGAGGCCGACGCCCTCGGCACCGAGCCCATCGGCGGGGAGCGGGCGCGGGCGATCTTCCGCCGTGATCCCGCACGCCTCGGCGCGAGCGCGCGCCGCGGGGTGCAGCGGATGCTGGCGCACGGCACGGTGGCGGTGGCCGGGGAGCTGCGGTCGCGGGCCGTGGCCGACGCGGTGCGCAGGGCCGGACTCGCGGTGGGGCAGCGGCCCGACCGCCTCCCGGGACCCGCGGCGCTGTCCCCGACCCCGCTGGTCCTGCTGCCGCCGCTCGTGCCGGGCGGGCCCGCCCGCTTCGCCGTGTTCGACGTCGCGGACCGCGCCGAACTGGTTCGCCGCGGCGCTGGGACGTGCGTGGCGACCGTGATCGGCGGGCGGCTGGTGTACCGGGGCCGCTGACCGCGGGGCGCCGGACGGGCTCGGGGCCGGGCCTGCGCCGCGCGGGCTCGGGGCCCGGCGTGCGCGGCGCGGGCTCGGGCGTGCGCCGCGCGGGCGGAGCCGAGGGCGCTTCCCGGGTGCCGTACCCCCTGCTGCAACAATGGGCGGGTGACCCGCGCCTCCCTGAACAAGCAGCCGCACGAAGTCGCCTCGATGTTCGACGACGTGGCGGAACGGTACGACCTGACCAACGACGTGCTGTCGCTCGGCCAGGACCGGCGCTGGCGCAAGGAGGTGGCGAAGGCGGTCGACGCGCGTCCCGCGCAGAAGGTCCTCGACCTCGCGGCCGGCACGGCGACCTCCTCGCTGCCCTTCGCCCAGGCGGGCGCGTACGTCGTCCCGTGCGACTTCTCGATCGGGATGCTCCAGGTCGGCAAGAAGAAGCACACCTGGCTGCCGTTCACGGCCGGCGACGCGACGAGGCTGCCGTTCAAGGACGACACCTTCGACGCCGTGACCATCTCCTTCGGGCTGCGCAACGTGCAGGACTTCGACGCGGCCCTGCGTGAGATGTACCGGGTGACCCGCCCCGGCGGCCGCGTGGTGATCTGCGAGTTCTCGCACCCGACGTGGACGCCCTTCCGGACCGTCTACACCGAGTACCTGATGCGCGCGCTTCCGCCGGTCGCGCGCGCCGTCTCCTCGAACCCGGACGCGTACGTCTACCTCGCCGAGTCCATCCGCGCCTGGCCCGACCAGCCCGCCCTCGCCGAGCGGCTGCGCAAGGCGGGCTGGTCACGGGTGGCGTGGCGCAACGTCACCGGCGGTGTGGTCGCGCTGCACCGGGGCTTCAAGGACTGAATCCCGGGGGCTTCAAGGGCTGAATCCCGCCACGGCGTACGGGTCGTCGCCGGGCTGGTTCAGCTCGCGCTGCATCCCGCCCGTGGGCGGCCGCGGGATGCGTGGCTCGCGCACGCCTCCGCCGCCCTCGCCCTCAGCGAAGTCGAACCACACGTACACCATCGAGTCCGGTGGCACCTCGGCCCCGGGCTGCGGGTACTGCCGTACGACGTAGTCCACCACCGTGAGGTGGAAGTCCGGGCGGTCCGGGGCGTTCAGGAACAGGCCCAGCGTCCGGGCCGTCTCGCGCGCGTCCATGGCCATCAGACCGACCAGACGAGGGACGCGCACTTCGGGTGTTTTGGGTGTTATACGCACAGATGTCACCCCCAGCGGTACTGGCAGGGTAACGCGCGCCCGAGCCACTCGGAAGCGTCATGTGGCGTTCTGTAGCAGTTAGTTACTCTGAGTCATAGATCGAGTCGGTAGCAGCGTCCCTGCCGTTCCGAGGACGGCGTCGTGAACGTCTCCGCGAGCCGCATGCCCAGGCGCCGGGTGACCGCGACGGAGCGCTCGTTGCGCGCGTCCACCATCGCCACCACGCTCGGCACCCCCGCCGCCCGCAGCCGCTCCAGGGTCTCCTCGGCGGCCGCCGTGGCGTACCCCCGGCCCCAGTGCGCCCGGCCCAGCCGCCAGCCGATCTCGATCTCGCCCGCCGGCCCCCACGCGTGCGGCCACGGCTGGGCGCCGGTGAAGCCGACGACGTCCCCGGACCCGTCCAGCACCGACCACAGACAGAACCCGCGCTCCGCGTCGTGCCGGCGCTGGCGCGCGGTCAGCTCCTCGTAGACCGAGAGTTCGGCGGCCCGGCCCCCGTGGAACTCCATGACGTCGGGGTCGGCGAAGACCCGGTGCCAGACGAACGCGTCCTCGTCGGTGGGCACACGAAGCCGTACTGCGGGGTGAGTTCGGTTCACGGGGCAACCCTTCAGCCGGGTGATCAATGCTGCTGAATAGACTGCCCATGTCCAGTGCCCATCGGCACTCACATTTCGAACCCTGGGGAGATCCCGCCGTGACCGAGCCCCTCTCCGACAACACCGCCGATGTGATCGTCGTGGGCGCGGGGCCGGCCGGCTCCACCACGGCGTACCACCTCGCCAAGGCCGGACTCGACGTCCTCCTGCTGGAGAAGACCGAGTTCCCCCGGGAGAAGGTCTGCGGCGACGGCCTCACCCCGCGCGCGGTCAAGCAGCTCGTGGCCATGGGGATCGACATCTCCGAGGAGGCCGGCTGGCTGCGCAACAAGGGCCTGCGCATCATCGGCGGCGGCAGTCGGCTCGAACTCGACTGGCCCGAACTCGCCTCCTTCCCGAACTACGGCCTCGTCCGCAAGCGCGACGACTTCGACGAGCAGCTCGCCCGCCAGGCCCAGAAGGCCGGGGCGCGGCTCTTCGAGCTGTGCAACGTCTCCGGACCGATCGTCGACGACCGCACCGGCCGCATCACCGGCGTGACGGCCAGGCTCGGCGAGGACAAGCGGGAGGTCACCTTCCGCGCGCCGCTCGTCGTCGCCGCCGACGGCAACTCCACCCGCCTGTCCCTCGCGATGGGCCTGCACCGCCGCGAGGACCGCCCCATGGGTGTCGCGGTGCGCACGTACTTCACCTCGCCCCGCCACGACGACGACTACCTCGAGGCCTGGCTGGAGCTGTGGGACCGCCGCGGCTCGCAGGACCGGCTGCTGCCCGGCTACGGCTGGATCTTCGGCATGGGCGACGGCACCTCCAACGTGGGCCTCGGTGTCCTCAACACCACGTCCTCCTTCAAGGAGCTGGACTGGCGCGAGGTCCTCAAGGCCTGGTGCGCCTCCATGCCGGAGGACTGGGGCTACACCCCGGAGAACATGACCGGCCCGATCCGCGGCGCCGCCCTGCCCATGGCCTTCAACCGCCAGCCGCACTACACCAAGGGCCTGCTGCTCGTCGGCGACGCCGGCGGCCTGGTGAACCCCTTCAACGGCGAAGGCATCGCCTACGCCATGGAGTCCGGCCAGATCGCCGCCGACGTCATCGTCCAGGCCCACGCCCGGGCCACGCCCGCCTCGCGCGAGATCGCCCTCCAGCGCTACCCGCGGGTCCTCAAGGACACCTACGGCGGCTACTACACGCTCGGCCGTGCCTTCGTGAAGCTCATCGGCAACCCGAAGATCATGAAGATCGCCACGCAGCGCGGCCTCACCCACCCGATGCTGATGAAGTTCGTCCAGAAGCTCCTCGCCAACCTCACCGACCCGACGGGCGGCGACGCGATCGACCGCATCATCAACGCACTGAGCAAGGTGGCGCCGAAGGCGTGACCGGCGTGACCGGCGTGACCGGCGTGACCGGCGCGCACCGGCGCGGGCGCGCGGGCGCGCGGGCGCTCAGGCCTTGAGCGCGGCCGTGTTGGCGGCCCGGCGGGCGAGGACCTCGTCCCGCAGGGCCGCCATCTGCCGCAGCGCGTCCTTCTTGTCCCGCTGGGAGAGCCGGTCCAGGTAGACGTGTCCCTCGGTGTGGTCGGTCTCGTGGGCGAGGCAGCGGGCGAAGTACCCCGTGCCCTCGACGACGACCGGTGCGCCGTCCTTGTCCTGCCCGCGCACGACGGCCCGGTCCGGCCGCGGTACGTCCATGACGGCGCCGGGCACCGACAGGCACCCCTCGCCCTCGTCGAGCAGCCGGCGCCCGCTCACCGGCGCTTCGAGCACCGGGTTGACGATGTGCCCGACGTGCCGGACTCCGTCGTCATCGGGGCAGTCGTACACGAACAGCCGCAGATCGACGCCGACCTGGTTCGCCGCGAGCCCTGCCCCCTCGGCGATGTACATCGTCAGGAACATGTCGTCGATGAGCGCGGCGAGATCGGGCCCGAACTCGGTGACGTCGCGACAGGGCTTGTGCAGAACCTCCTCGCCGACCTCGGTGATGCGCCGCACCGACCCGCGCCGGGCCTCGGGCGCGAGCTGCGGATACGAGTCGACGGGCCTGCCCTGGACGAACACGCTCGGCATGTCTGTGCTCCCTGTGATTGTGAGGATGCTGTGGGTGGCGGGACAACGGGGTTCCGGCATTCGGAGCCCCTCCCTACCCTCCGGTACTCATGACAACAGAACAGGCGCACCAGCCGCCGGAGAACACCGGCCACACCCGCAGACGCTTCCTCGCCGGCGCCGGGGGAGCGGTCGGCGCCCTCGCCTTATGGCCCGCCGGCACCGCGAGCGCGGCCACCGGCAGGCGCGTCGCCGTCCTCGGTGGTGGGGTCTCCGGCCTGAGCGCCGCCCACGAACTCGTCGAGCGCGGCTACGCGGTCACCGTCTACGAGTACTACGACATCCTGGGCGGCAAGGCCCGCTCGATGGACGTCCCCGGAACCGGCACGGGCGGCCGCGCCCCGCTCCCCGGCGAGCACGGCTTCCGGTTCTTCCCCGGTTTCTACCGGAACCTCCCGGACACCATGCGCCGTATCCCCTTCCCCGGCAACGCGAACGGCGTGCACGACAACCTCCGCGGCACGACGGAGGCCCTGTTCGCCCGCGCCGCCGGCCGCCCCGACCTCCACTTCCCGCTGCGCCGGGTCACCACCCCGCCCGCGCCCGGCGACATCACGCCGTCCTGGCTGCGCGACCAGATCCTGTCCGTCCTCGACCTCGGTACCCGGCTGCCCGCCCACGAGGCCGCCTACTTCGCAGACCGCCTCCTGGTCCACCTCACCAGCTGCGACGCCCGCCGCGAGGACCAGTGGGAGAAGACGGCGTGGTGGGACTTCATCCGGGCCGGCGACATGAGCCGGGAGTACCAGGTGCTCCTCGGCATCGGCCAGACCCGCAACCTGGTCGCCACCCGCGCCGAGATCGCCTCCACCCGCACGGTCGGCCGCGTCATCATCGAGGCCCTGCTGCTGTGGGGCCTGCTGGGACGCGGCATGGACGGCGACGCCGACATCGACCGGGTCCTGAACGCCCCGACCAGCGAGGCCTGGATCGACCCCTGGGAGGCGCACCTGCGCTCCCGGGGCGTCGAGTTCGTGCTCGGCACCCAGGTGCGCGAGGTGGTGTACGAGGGCGGCCGGGTCACCGGCGTCCGCGTCGCGCCCCGCGACGGCGGCCCCGAGCGCACGGTCACCGCCGACCACTACGTCTCCGCGCTGCCTGTCGAGCACGCCCGCGCCACCTGGGGCCGGGCCCTGCGCGCCGCCGACCCCCAGCTCGGCCGGTGCGACGCGCTGAAGACCGACTGGATGACGGGCGTGATGTTCTACCTGCGCACGCCCACCCCCGTCGTGCACGGTCACATCAACTGCCTCGACTCACCCTGGGCGGTGACCGGCATCGGTCAGGCCCAGTTCTGGGACGGGCACGACTTCGCGGGCGACTTCGGCGACGGGCAGGCGCACGACTGTCTCTCCACGATCATCTCCGAGTGGGACAAACCCGGCATCCTGTACGGCAAGACGGCCCGCGAGTGCACCAAGGAGGAGATCGTCGCCGAGCTGTGGGCCCAGCTGAAGGACGGGCTCAACGACTCCGGCAAGACGACGCTGCGGGACGAGGACCGGCTCGGCTGGTTCATGGACCCGGCGGTGACGGGCCTGGGCGGCCCCGACCCGCAGAACCGCGAACAGCTCCTCATCCACCCCACGGGCACCCTCTACAACCGCCCGTCCGCCCGCACCCAGGTGCCGAACTTCTTCCTCGCCGGCGACTACGTCCGCACGGACGTGGACCTCGCGACGATGGAGGGCGCCAACGAGTCCGCGCGCCGAGCCGTCAACGCACTCCTGGACGCGGACGATTCGGGCGCCGAACGGTGCCAGGTCCTGGAACTGTTCCGCCCGCCGGAGATGGAACCCCTCAAGCGCGTCGACGAACTGCGCTACCGGCTGGGGCTCCCCAACACCTTCGACCTGGGATAGCCGTCCCCGGACAGCCGGAAGGGCCGCTGCCCCCGAGCGGCTGCGGCCCTTCCGTGTGCCGATGTGGCGGCGGTGTGCTCAGAGCACCCGCACCGCGCCGGTCGGCGGGTCGTACGACAGCGGCTTCTCCACGATGCCGGTGGAGGGGTTCTGAGCGCCGACGAACATGCCGTCGCCGGCGTAGATCGCCACGTGGTACGCGCCGCTGCCCGCGCTGCCCCAGTACAGGATGTCGCCCGGCTGGAGGTTGCTCAGCGACACCGGGGTACCGGCGGTCGACTGGTCCTGGGAGACCCGCGGCAGGCTGACGCCGACCTGCTTGAAGGCGGCCTGCACCAGGCTCGAGCAGTCCCACGCGTTGGGGCCGGAGGCACCCATGACGTAGCTCTTGCCGATCTGCGCCTTGGCGAACGCGAGCACCGTGGCGGCCGAACCGGTGGCCGAGGACGTGCTCGTCGAGATGCTGGCGCCGGTGCTGCCGGCCGAGGCGGAGAGCGTCGTACGCGCCGCGGCGCGCGAGGCGCGAGCGGCGGCCTCCTTGCGAGCGGCCTCCTCGGCCTTCTTCTTCGCCGCTGCCTTCTTCTTCGCCTCCGCGAGGTCCGCCTTGGCCTGCTTCGCGGCATTCGCGGCGGCCGCGTCACGCTCGGCCTGCAGCTCGTAGTTCGCGGCGGCCAGCTGCGTGGCGTCCGCGGACTGGGCGACCTGAGTGGCCACGTCGGCCGTCAGGGTGGGCAGTTCGAGGGTCTGCGTCACCGGCTCGGCGGCGTTCGCCGACCCGGACGCCCCGGCGACTGCCAGGGTGCTGAGGACGCCACCGGCAACTCCGGCCCGCATCGCGATGGTGGACGCGCTGCGGCGGGGTTTCCGGTGGCTGCGTATGTGAGCGGTGTGGGACATGAGACCAACTGGTACCAGGGGCTCCTTCATATCTTCAAGAAACGTGTGCTGCGCCACAGTTGCTCAATGGGGTCCCCGAATCCCGGGCGTGTCGCTCTTTATTGACGCCGTAACGGACATAGCGGACGAGCGCGATCAAGCCCTTGATCACGGTCTTTGATCATTACGTCCGAATTGCCCCGCACGTACCACCGGTCGGGGTGGATGGCCAAGCCCCGCTCCCGGGGGGCTCTCGCGGGTGTGGCGGAGGTCACGGAACGGTTACCGGGAGGCGTGCGTCCTGTGTGCGCGGCGCTCGTGAACGCGTGCACGTGCCGGAGCGGCGTCCACACTCCGCCCCGAACCTCCCCCTGATGTGTGAACGCGGACCTCTAGCAGCCGCCCGCGTCCAGCACCAATTTGCATGCAGCGGAACCATCTTGATATGGAGATGCCCCCTCCGGCCTGCGACGATGCATGAAATTGTCACTTCTGGTGACTGCCTGAACGCTTCGCGTATGAAGATCACCCATCATCCGACTTCATGATCCTTCGTCAGGTGGTGGAGATCACAAAGCTTGTGTAATACCCCGTGTCGCAGATCACAGACCAGCGGGCATAAGATGCGTGGCGACTGGGCTTGTGACCTGCTTCACATGTTCGCGATCTTCGTCGGGACGAACGGGGTTCGTGGGGCTGACGGGGCGGAAGCCGGCCCGGCCAACCGCCAGCAGTCAGTGCCGACTGAGAGGAGCGAGGAGCGGTGAACGCGTATGCGCCCATCCTCGTACTGGGAGCCCTCGGGGCAGGCTTTGCGATCTTCTCCGTGGTCATGGCCACGCTGATCGGTCCGAAGCGGTACAACCGCGCCAAGCTCGAAGCCTACGAGTGCGGAATCGAGCCGACCCCCACGCCGGCCGGCGGCGGGCGCTTCCCCATCAAGTACTACCTGACGGCGATGCTCTTCATCGTCTTCGACATCGAGATCGTCTTCCTCTACCCCTGGGCCGTCACCTTCGACGCCCTGGGGATCTTCGGGCTCGTGGAGATGCTGCTCTTCGTGCTCACCGTCTTCGTCGCGTACGCGTACGTATGGCGGCGCGGCGGCCTGGAATGGGACTGAGGGGCCTTTAACGACATGGGACTCGAAGAAAAGCTGCCGAGCGGCTTCCTGCTGACCACGGTCGAGCAGGCCGCGGGCTGGGTGCGCAAGGCGTCCGTCTTCCCGGCCACCTTCGGCCTGGCCTGCTGCGCCATCGAGATGATGACCACCGGCGCCGGCCGATACGACCTCGCCCGCTTCGGCATGGAGGTCTTCCGCGGCTCGCCGCGCCAGGCCGACCTCATGATCGTCGCCGGCCGGGTCAGCCAGAAGATGGCACCGGTGCTGCGCCAGGTCTACGACCAGATGCCCAGCCCGAAATGGGTGATCTCCATGGGCGTCTGCGCCTCCTCGGGCGGCATGTTCAACAACTACGCGATCGTCCAGGGCGTCGACCACATCGTTCCCGTCGACATCTATCTGCCCGGCTGCCCGCCCCGGCCCGAGATGCTGATGGACGCGATCCTCAAGCTCCACCAGAAGATCCAGTCCTCCAAGCTCGGCGTCAACGCCGAGGAGGCGGCCCGCGAGGCGGAGGAGGCGGCGCTCAAGGCCCTGCCCACGATCGAGATGAAGGGGCTGCTGCGGTGAGCGACGCGAACGGCACCAACGGCGCGAACGGGTCCGCGAACGGGGTGAACCCCGAGAAGGACCTCGCCGCCTCCAACCTCCCCGGCCAGCGCGGCCAGGGCGGCGAGGAGATCCGCGTCCAGCGCGGCATGTTCGGCGCCGACAACGGCGGCGACACCTCCGGCTACGGCGGCCTGGTCCGCTCGGTCCGACTCCCGGGACCCGCGAGCAGGCCCTACGGCGGCTGGTTCGACGAGGTCGCCGACGAGCTGGAGGGCGCCCTGGAGGAACAGGGACTCCTGCCCGGCAACGCCATCGAGAAGACGGTCGTCGACCGCGGCGAGATCACCTTCCACATCGAACGCGAGCACCTCGTCCGCGTCGCCCAGACCCTGCGGGACGACCCCGCCCTGCGCTTCGAGCTGTGCACCGGCGTCAGCGGCGTCCACTACCCGAACGACAAGGGCCGCGAGCTGCACGCCGTCTACCACCTGCGCTCGATCACGCACAACCGGCTGATCCGCATCGAGGTCAGCGCGCCCGACAGCGACCGGCGCATCCCGTCCCTGGTCTCCGTCTATCCGACCAACGACTGGCACGAGCGCGAGACCTACGACTTCTTCGGGATCGTCTTCGACGGTCACCCGGCCCTGACCCGGATCATGATGCCGGACGACTGGCAGGGCCACCCGCAGCGCAAGGACTATCCCCTCGGCGGCATCCCCGTCGAGTACAAGGGCGCCCAGATCCCGGCTCCGGACCAGCGGAGGTCGTACTCGTGAGCACACAGTCAGCATCCGCACGCGAGACCACCGAGGGCACCGTCTACACGGTCACCGGCGGTGACTGGGACGAGGTCGTCCAGTCCGCGGCCCGCGCCGACGACGAGCGCATCGTCGTCAACATGGGTCCCCAGCACCCGTCCACCCATGGAGTGCTACGCCTCATCCTGGAGATCGAGGGCGAGACGGTCACCGAGGCCCGCTGCGGCATCGGCTACCTCCACACGGGCATCGAGAAGAACCTCGAGTACCGCACGTGGACGCAGGGCACCACGTTCGTGACGCGCATGGACTACCTGACGTCCTTCTTCAACGAGACCGCCTACTGTCTCGGCGTCGAGAAGCTCCTCGGCATCGAGGACGAGATCACCGAGCGCGCCAAGATCATCCGAGTGCTCCTGATGGAGCTGAACCGGATGTCCTCCCACCTGGTGTGCATCGCCACCGGCGGCATGGAACTGGGCGCCACCACGATCATGATCTACGGATTCCGTGATCGTGAAATGATTCTCGACATCTACGAGCTCATCACGGGCCTGCGCATGAACCACGCGTACATCCGGCCCGGCGGACTCGCCCAGGACCTGCCGCCCGGCGCGGTGGACCAGATCCGCGAGTTCGTGAAGAAGATGAAGAAGAACCTCCCGGAGTACGACAAGCTCGCCACCGGGAACCCCATCTTCAAGGCCCGCATGCAGGACATCGGCTACCTCGACCTGGCCGGCTGCATGGCCCTCGGCGCCACCGGCCCGATCCTGCGCTCCGCCGGTCTCCCGCACGACCTGCGCAAGGCCCAGCCGTACTGCGACTACGAGACGTACGACTTCGACATCCCGACCGCCGACACCTGCGACGCCTACGGCCGCTTCCTCGTCCGCCTGGAGGAGATGCGCCAGTCGCTCAGGATCGTCGAGCAGTGCCTGGACCGGCTCCAGCCCGGCCCGGTCATGGTCGCCGACAAGAAGATCGCCTGGCCCGCCCAGCTCGCCCTGGGACCGGACGGACTGGGCAACTCCCTCGACCACATCAAGAAGATCATGGGCACCTCCATGGAGGCCCTGATCCACCACTTCAAGCTGGTCACCGAGGGCTTCCGCGTCCCACCGGGACAGGTGTACACGGCCGTCGAGTCACCCAAGGGCGAACTCGGGGTGCACGTCGTCTCCGACGGCGGCACCCGCCCCTACCGGGTCCACTTCCGTGACCCGTCCTTCACCAATCTGCAGGCCATGGCGGCGATGTGCGAGGGCGGCCAGGTCGCCGACGTGATCGTCGCCGTGGCGTCCATCGACCCCGTGATGGGAGGCGTCGACCGGTGACCACCTCTTCTTCGGAGCGGGGCGTCAGCCTGGGCATGCCCGAACTGCCCGCGCCCGCGTACCCGGACGACGTCCGGGCCCGGCTGGAGGCGGACGCGCGCGAGATCATCGCGCGCTACCCGGACTCCCGGTCCGCCCTGCTGCCCCTGCTCCACCTCGTGCAGTCGGAGGAGGGCCACGTCACGCGCACCGGAATGAAGTTCTGCGCGGACGTGCTGGACCTGACCACCGCCGAGGTCACCGCCGTCGCCACCTTCTACACCATGTACCGGCGGGGGCCGTCCGGTGACTACCAGGTGGGCGTGTGCACCAACACGCTGTGCGCGGTGATGGGCGGCGACGCGATCTTCGAGACCCTCCAGGAGCACCTGGGCGTCGGCAACGGCGAGACCACCGACGACGGCAAGGTCACCCTGGAGCACATCGAGTGCAACGCGGCCTGCGACTTCGCGCCGGTCGTGATGGTCAACTGGGAGTTCTTCGACAACCAGACCCCCGCCAGCGCCAAGCACCTCGTCGACGACCTCCGCGCGGGACGCCCCGTCGAGCCGACGCGAGGGGCGCGCCTGTGCACCTTCAAGGAGACCGCCCGGATCCTGGCCGGCTTCCCCGACGAGCGGCCCGGGGCCGTCGAGGAGAGCGGCAGCGCGGGACCCGCCTCGCTGGTGGGCCTTCGCCTGGCAAAGGGAGAGGCCGCGCCCGCGCGCGTGGTCCATCCGCGGACCCAGGAACCCCAGGACGCGCCGTCCGCGACCCCGGCAGAAGAGGAGGGGGAGTGATGACGGTGGTACCCGAACTCAAGGACACCAGCCCCGAGAAGCTGCTCGCACCCGTGCTGTCGGCCTTCTGGGACGAGGACCGGTCCTGGTCTCTGGACGTCTACCGCAGGCACGAGGGGTACGAGGGGCTCCGCAAGGCGCTCGCCATGTCGCCGGACGACCTGATCGCGTTCGTCAAGGACTCAGGTCTGCGCGGGCGCGGCGGCGCGGGATTCCCGACCGGAATGAAGTGGCAGTTCATTCCCCAGGGTGATGGGAAACCGCACTATCTAGTTGTCAACGCCGACGAGTCGGAGCCTGGGACCTGCAAGGACATCCCGCTCCTCTTCGCGAACCCGCACAGCCTCATCGAGGGCATCGTGATCGCGTGCTATGCCATCAGGTCGTCGCATGCCTTCATCTATCTGCGTGGTGAAGTCGTCCCCGTTCTGCGGCGGTTGCACGAGGCCGTGCGCGAGGCCTACGCGGCGGGCTACCTCGGCGAGAACATCCTGGGCAGCGGACTCGATCTCGAACTCACCGTGCACGCCGGCGCCGGCGCGTACATCTGCGGTGAGGAGACCGCACTGCTCGACTCGCTCGAAGGCCGCCGTGGTCAACCGCGGCTCCGTCCCCCCTTCCCTGCGGTGGAAGGCCTCTATGCCTGTCCCACTGTGGTGAACAACGTCGAGTCGATCGCGTCGGTTCCCGCCATCCTGCGCAACGGGAAAGAGTGGTTCAGGGCGATGGGCAGCGAGAAGTCGCCCGGCTTCACGCTCTACTCGCTCAGCGGCCACGTCGCGAGCCCCGGCCAGTACGAGGCCCCGCTCGGCATCACGCTCCGCCAGCTCCTCGACATGAGCGGCGGGATGCGCCCCGGGCACCGGCTGAAGTTCTGGACGCCGGGCGGCTCCTCCACGCCGATGTTCACCGACGAGCACCTCGACGTCCCGCTCGACTACGAGGGAGTGGGCGCCGCCGGGTCCATGCTCGGCACCAAGGCCCTGCAGTGCTTCGACGAGACGACCTGCGTGGTGCGGGCGGTGACCCGCTGGACCGAGTTCTACGCCCACGAGTCCTGCGGAAAGTGCACGCCCTGCCGCGAAGGCACGTACTGGCTCGTGCAGTTGCTGCGGGACATCGAGGCCGGCAAGGGAGCCATGTCCGACCTCGACAAGCTCGCCGACATCGCCGACAACATCAACGGCAAGTCCTTCTGCGCCCTCGGCGACGGCGCCGCATCCCCGATCTTCTCCTCGCTGAAGTACTTCCGCGAGGAGTACGAGCAGCACATCACCGGCCGGGGCTGCCCCTTCGACCCGGCCAAGTCGACGGCCTGGGCGGACCGCCCGGAGGTGAACGCATGACCGTGACCACCAGTGCTCCCTCCGGAGGGGGAGAGGCGGCGGTCCCGCCGGAGGACCTCGTCACACTGACGATCGACGGCATCGAGATCAGCGTGCCCAAGGGCACCCTGGTCATCCGGGCCGCCGAGCAGGTCGGCGTCGAGATCCCGCGGTTCTGCGACCATCCCCTCCTCGCCCCCGTCGGCGCCTGCCGCCAGTGCATCGTCGAGGTCGAGGGCCAGCGCAAGCCGATGGCGTCGTGCACCATCACGTGCACCGACGGCATGGTCGTGAAGACCCAGCTCACCTCGCCGGTCGCCGAGAAGGCCCAGCACGGGGTGATGGAGCTGCTGCTCATCAACCACCCGCTGGACTGCCCGGTCTGCGACAAGGGCGGCGAGTGCCCGCTGCAGAACCAGGCCATGTCGCACGGCAACGCCGAATCCCGCTTCGAGGGCCGCAAGCGGACCTACGAGAAGCCCGTACCGATCTCCACCCAGGTGCTCCTGGACCGCGAGCGCTGCGTGCTGTGCGCCCGCTGCACCCGCTTCTCCAACCAGATCGCGGGCGACCCGATGATCGAGCTGCTGGAGCGGGGCGCGCTCCAGCAGGTCGGCACCGGCGAGGGCGACCCGTTCGAGTCGTACTTCTCCGGCAACACCATCCAGATCTGCCCGGTCGGCGCGCTGACCTCGGCGGCCTACCGTTTCCGCTCCCGCCCCTTCGACCTGATCTCCTCGCCGTCGGTGTGCGAGCACTGCGCCGGCGGCTGCGCGACCCGCACCGACCACCGGCGCGGCAAGGTCATGCGGCGGCTCGCGGCGAACGACCCCGAGGTCAACGAGGAGTGGATCTGCGACAAGGGACGCTTCGCGTTCCGCTACGCGCAGATGAAGGACCGCCTCGACACCCCGCTGGTCCGAGGCGCCGAGGGTGTCCTTGAGCCCGCATCCTGGCCGGAGGCCCTGGAAGCGGCCGCGCGCGGTCTGGCCGCCGCACGCTCCCGCGCCGGCGTCCTCACCGGCGGCCGGCTCACCGTCGAGGACGCCTACGCGTACAGCAAGTTCGCGCGCGTGGCCCTCGACACCAACGACATCGACTTCCGCGCGCGCGTGCACAGCGGCGAGGAGACCGACTTCCTGGCGTCCCAGGTGGCCGGGCGCGGACGCGACCTCGACGGCACGGGCGTCACGTACACCTCCCTGGAGAAGGCCCCGGCCGTCCTCCTCGTCGGGTTCGAGTCCGAGGAGGAGGCGCCCGGCGTCTTCCTGCGGCTGCGCAAGGCCTGGCGGGGGCACAAGCAGAAGGTGTTCGCGGTGGCCACACACGCCACCCGGGGCCTTCAGAAGGCGGGCGGCACCCTGCTGCCGGCCGCGCCCGGCACCGAGACCGAGTGGCTGGACGCCCTCGCGAGCGGCGTCGGCCTGGAGGAGCCCGGCACGAAGGCCGCCGAGGCCCTGCGCGCCGAGGGCGCCGTGATCGTCGTCGGAGAGCGGCTCGCCGCCGTCGCCGGTGGCCTCACCGCCGCCGTACGCGCCGCCACCGCGACCGGCGCCCGGCTGGTGTGGATCCCGCGTCGGGCCGGGGAGCGCGGCGCGATCGAGACCGGCGCGCTGCCGTCGCTGCTGCCGGGCGGCCGCCCGGCCACCGACCCGCGCGCGCGGGAGGAGGTCGCCGCGGCCTGGGGGCTCGCCGAACTCCCTTCGCGCCACGGCCGCGACACCCACCAGATCGTCGAGGCCGCCGCCACCGGCGAGCTGTCCGCCCTGGTGGTCGCCGGTGTGGAGGTCGCCGACCTGCCCGACCCGGCACGCGCGCGTGAGGCGCTCGACAGTGTGGGCTTCCTGGTCTCGCTGGAGCTGCGGCCCAGTGAGGTCACCGAGCGCGCCGACGTCGTCCTGCCGGTCGCCGCCGTCGCCGAGAAGGCCGGCACCTTCCTCAACTGGGAGGGCAGGGTGCGCTTCTTCGACGCGGCCCTCAAGCCCGAGCAGATGACCCGCCGCCTCGCCCCCACCGACGGGCGCGTGCTGCAGATGCTGGCCGACGCCATGGACGTCCACCTGGGCCTGCCGGACCTGCGCACCACGCGCGCGGAGATCGACCGGCTCGGCTCCTGGGACGGCACGAGGGCCACCGAGCCCGTCGAGACCGGGGCCGTGCTGCCCCGGCCCGCCGTGGGCGAGGCCGTGCTCGCCGGGCACCGGCTCCTGCTCGACCAGGGCGTCCTCCAGGAGGGCGACGAAGCGCTCGCCGGCACCCGGCACGCCGCACACGCGCGCGTGTCGGCCGCGACGGCCGCCGAGGCCGGGGTCAAGGAGGGCGACTTCCTCGCCGTCACCGGCCCGAACGGCACCACCGAACTCCCGCTCCAGGTCACCGAGATGCCCGACCGGGTGGTCTGGCTCCCGCTGAACTCCGCCGGCCGGGGCGTCGCCTCCGAAACCGGCGCACAGCCCGGCTCCCTCGTCCGCATCGGCCCGGCGACCGTCGCCGAAGAGGCCCCCAAGGAGGTGGAGGCATGAGCCCGTACCTCGCCGCTGAAGACCTCTCGATGTTCGGCCGCGACCCCTGGTGGCTGGTCGTCGTCAAGGCGGTGTTCTGCTTCGCCTTCCTGATGGTGACCGTGCTGTTCTCCATCGTCTGGGAGCGCAAGGTCGTCGCCTGGATGCAGCTGCGCATCGGCCCCAACCGGCACGGGCCCTGGGGCATGCTCCAGTCGCTCGCCGACGGCGTGAAGCTGATGCTCAAGGAAGACCTCATCGTCAAGCGCGCCGACAAGGTGGTCTACATCCTCGCGCCGATCGTCGCGGCCGTCCCGGCCTTCATGGCGATCGCGGTGATCCCCTTCGGCCCGGCCGACAACGAGATCTCGATCTTCGGTACGCGCACCACGATGCAGCTCACCGACCTGCCGATCGCGATGCTCTACATCCTCGCGGTCGCCTCCGTCGGCATCTACGGCATCGTCCTCGCGGGCTGGAGCTCCGGATCGACGTACCCGCTCCTCGGCGGTCTGCGCTCCTGCGCGCAGATGATCTCCTACGAGATCGCGATGGGCGCCGCGTTCGCCTCGGTGTTCCTGTACTCGGGGTCGATGTCGACGTCCACGATCGTCGAGCAGCAGCACGACCGCTGGTACATCCTGCTGCTGCCGGTCTCCTTCATCCTCTACATCGTCACGATGGTCGGCGAGACCAACCGCGCCCCCTTCGACATGCCGGAGTCCGAGGGCGACCTGGTCGGCGGCTTCAACACCGAGTACTCGTCGATCAAGTTCGCGATGTTCATGCTCGCCGAGTACGTGAACATGGTGACGGTCTCGGCCGTCTCGACCACGCTGTTCCTCGGCGGCTGGCGTGCCCCCTGGCCGATCAGCACCTTCTGGGAGGGCGCGAACCACGGCTGGTGGCCGATGCTCTGGTTCGTCATCAAGGTGCAGCTGCTGCTGTTCGGCTTCATCTGGCTGCGCGGCACGCTGCCTCGCGTCCGCTACGACCAGCTGATGAAGCTCGGCTGGAAGGTCCTCATCCCGGTCTCCGTGACCTGGCTGATGCTCGTCGCGACCGTTCGGGCCCTGCGCAACGAGAACTACGACTTCGCCGACATCGCGCTCTACGTCGGTGGCGGCGTCCTCGCCCTGCTGCTGCTCTCCTTCGTCGCCGACATGTTCCGCGACAAGGGGAAGGCGGCCGGGGAGGCCGCCGGCCCGCAGCCCGGATTCGACCCGATGGCGGGCGGATTCCCCGTGCCGCCGCTGCCCGGACAGGAGTTGCCGCCGGTGCCGAGGCGCCGCCCGAACCGGGAGCGGGAGCTGATTGTCAGTGGCGGGTCGGACACTGTCAGTGACGGATCTTCGGATGGAAAGGAGGCGTCCGATGGCTGAGGAGCCCAAGGAGACCGGGCAGTCGAATCCCGGCTTCCAGAACCCCGTGGCCGGCTTCGGCGTGACCTTCAAGGCCATGTTCAAGAAGCGGCTGACCGAGCAGTACCCGGAGCAGAAGAAGACCACGGCTCCGCGGTTCCACGGACGGCACCAGCTCAACCGCCATCCGGACGGCCTGGAGAAGTGCGTCGGCTGCGAGCTGTGCGCCTGGGCCTGCCCCGCCGACGCCATCTACGTGGAGGGCGCCGACAACACCGACGAGGAGCGCTACTCCCCGGGCGAGCGGTACGGCCGCGTCTACCAGATCAACTACGCCCGCTGCATCCTGTGCGGGCTGTGCATCGAGGCGTGCCCCACGCGCGCGCTGACGATGACCAACGAGTTCGAACTGGCCGACTCCAGCCGCGCCAACCTCATCTACACCAAGGAGCAGCTGCTCGCCGGCCTCGAGGAGGGCATGGTCGAAACGCCTCACTCGATCTTCCCCGGAGCCGACGAACAGGACTACTACCGGGGCCTGGTGACGGAGGCCGCGCCCGGGACCGTACGGCAGGTCGCCGTGTCCAAGGGCGAGAAGCCGGAAGAAGAAGGGGTGGACGCATGAGCGCGCAGCTCGCCGCCTACACCACCTCCACCGGTGAGGCCTTCCAGTTCTGGGTCCTCGGCAGCGTCGCGGTGATCGGCGCCCTGTGCACCGTCTTCATGAAGAAGACCGTGCACAGCGCGCTCAGCCTCGCCGGGACCATGATCGTCCTGGCGGTGTTCTACCTCGCCAACGGCGCCTACTTCCTGGGCATCGTGCAGATCGTCGTCTACACCGGCGCGATCATGATGCTGTTCCTGTTCGTGGTGATGCTCGTCGGCGTCACGGCCGCGGACTCGCTGAAGGAGACCATCAAGGGCCAGCGCTGGCTGGCCCTGCTGTGCGGGGTCGGCTTCGGCGTCCTGCTCTTCGCGGGCATCGGGAACGCCTCCCTGACGGAGTTCAACGGCACCGGCCGGGCGAACGCCAACGGCAACGTGGAGGGCCTCGCGGCCCTCATCTTCACCAAGTACGTGTTCGCCTTCGAAATCACCGGCGCCCTGCTGATCACGGCGGCCGTCGGCGCCATGGTGCTCACCCACCGCGAGCGCACGGAGCGCGCGAAGACCCAGCGCGAGCTGGCCGAGCAGCGCGTCCGCGAGGGCAAGCACCTCCCGCCGCTGCCCGCCCCGGGTGTCTACGCCCGGCACAACGCGGTGGACGTCGCCGGCCTGCTGCCCGACGGCACCCCGTCCGAGCTGACCGTCAACAAGACGCTGCGCGAGCGCGGCCAGATCCGCGACGTGTCCGCGGAGGCGCTGAACGACCTGCGGGCCCTGGAGCAGCGTTCCGAGGAGCGTCTGGAGCGGACCGAGATCGAGCCGACGACGTTCAAGCGGCCCGAGGAGGCGTCGAAGTGAACCCCGTCAACTACCTCTATCTCGCCGCTCTGTTGTTCACCATCGGCGCGACCGGGGTGCTGATCCGGCGCAACGCGATCGTCGTGTTCATGTGCATCGAGCTGATGCTCAACGCCTGCAACCTCGCGTTCGTCGTCTTCTCCCGGATGCACGGCAATCTCGACGGCCAGATCATCGCCTTCTTCACGATGGTCGTCGCCGCCGCGGAGGTCGTGGTGGGCCTCGCGATCATCGTGTCGCTGTTCCGTACCCGCCACTCGGCCTCGGTCGACGACGCCAGCCTGATGAAGCTGTAAGGGGTCGGAAGAATCGTGGACAACCTGATCGCGCTGCTCATCGCGGCGCCCCTGCTCGGAGCGGCCGTCCTCCTGGTCGGCGGCCGGCGGCTGGACGCCGTCGGCCACTGGATCGGCACCCTGCTGTCGGCCTCCTCCTTCGTGGTCGGCCTGATCCTCTTCGCCGACCTGCTCGGCAAGGACGCCGAGCGCCGCACCCTGACCCAGCACCTGTGGACGTGGATCCCGGTCGGCGGCTTCCAGGCGGACGTCACCTTCCGCCTGGACCAGCTGTCGATGACGTTCGTCCTGCTGATCACCGGCGTCGGCTCGCTGATCCACCTGTACTCGGTCGGGTACATGGAGCACGACGAGCGCCGCCGCCGCTTCTTCGGGTACCTGAACCTGTTCCTCGCGGCGATGCTCCTGCTCGTCCTCGCCGACAACTACCTGCTGCTGTACGTCGGCTGGGAGGGCGTCGGTCTCGCCTCCTACCTGCTGATCGGCTTCTGGCAGCACAAGCCCAGCGCCGCGACGGCCGCGAAGAAGGCCTTCCTGGTCAACCGCGTCGGCGACATGGGCCTGTCGATCGCGATCATGCTGATGTTCACCACCTTCGGCAGCTTCGCCTTCGGCCCGGTCCTCGGCCACACCGGCGACACCTCCGAGGGCAAGCTCACCGCGATCGGCCTGATGCTGCTGCTCGCCGCGTGCGGCAAGTCGGCCCAGGTACCGCTCCAGTCCTGGCTCGGGGACGCCATGGAGGGCCCGACCCCGGTCTCGGCCCTGATCCACGCCGCGACCATGGTGACCGCGGGCGTCTACCTGATCGTCCGCTCGGCCGCCATCTTCAACGCGGCCCCCGACGCCCAGCTCGCCGTCACCGTCGTCGGCGCCGTCACGCTCCTCTTCGGTGCGATCGTCGGTTGCGCGAAGGACGACATCAAGAAGGCGCTGGCCGGCTCGACCATGTCGCAGATCGGCTACATGGTGCTGGCCGCGGGCCTCGGCCCGATCGGCTACGTCTTCGCGATCATGCACCTGGTCACGCACGGCTTCTTCAAGGCCGGGCTCTTCCTCGGCGCCGGTTCGGTCATGCACGGCATGAACGACGAGGTCGACATGCGCCACTACGGCGGTCTCAGGAAGTACATGCCGGTCACGTTCGTCACGTTCGGCCTCGGCTACCTCGCCATCATCGGCTTCCCGTTCCTGTCCGGCTTCTACTCCAAGGACGCCATCATCGAGGCGGCCTTCGCGAAGGGCGGCACCCAGGGCTGGATCCTCGGCGGTGTGGCCCTGCTGGGCGCCGCCATCACCGCGTTCTACATGACGCGCGTGATGCTGATGACGTTCTTCGGCGAGAAGCGCTGGCAGCCCGACGCCGAGGGCCACGAGCCGCACCCGCACGAGTCCCCGAACGTCATGACCATCCCGATGATCGTCCTCGCGGTCGGGTCGGTCGGCGCGGGCTTCTTCTTCCACCTCGGCGACCGCTTCGTCAACTGGCTGGAGCCCATCACCGGGCACAGCGAGGGGAACTCCCCGGTCAGCGCCTGGACCGTGACGGGCGCGACGCTCGTCTGCCTGGTCGTCGGCGTCGGCCTCGCCTACGCCATGTACGGGCGCAGGCCCGTCCCGGCCGTCGCCCCGCGCGGCTCCCTGCTCACCCGGGCCGCCCGGCGCGACCTGCTCCAGGACGACTTCAACCACGTGGTCCTGGTGCGCGGCGGCGAGCACCTCACGCGCTCCCTGGTCTACGTCGACCACACCCTGGTCGACGGCGTCGTCAACGGCACCGCGGCCGGCTTCGGCGGCCTGTCCGGGCGGCTGCGCCGGATCCAGAACGGCTTCGCCCGCTCCTATGCGGTCTCGATGTTCGGCGGTGCCGCACTCCTGGTCGCCGTGACCCTGCTGATGAGGGCGGTCTGATACCGATGTCCTTTCCTCTGCTGACAGCGACGGCGGTGCTCCCGGCCATCGGGGCCATCGCCACGGCCGCCGTCCCGGCCCGGCGGCGCACCGCCGCCAAGTGGCTGGCGCTGCTGGTCTCGCTCGCCACACTCGCCCTGGCGATCATCGTCCTGGTCCGCTTCGACCCGGGCGGCGCCCGGTACCAGCTCACCGAATCCCACGCCTGGATCGCGGAGTTCGGGGTCCGTTACGAACTGGGCGTCGACGGCATCGCGGTGGCGCTGGTCGCGCTGACCGCCCTGCTGATCCCGTTCATCGTCCTCGCGGGCTGGAACGACGCCGACCCGCTGGAGACCGGCAGCCGCCGCTGGCGTCCCACCCAGGGCTTCTTCGCCCTGATCCTGGCCGTCGAGGCGATGGTGATCATCTCCTTCGAGGCCACCGACGTCTTCGTCTTCTACATCTTCTTCGAAGCCATGCTCATCCCGATGTACTTCCTCATCGGCGGCTTCGGGGACCGTGCCCACGAGCACGGCGAGGCGGCGGCGTCCACGCAGCGGTCGTACGCGGCCGTGAAGTTCCTGCTCTACAACCTGGTCGGCGGCCTGATCATGCTGGCCGCGGTGATCGGCCTCTACGTGGTCGCGGGGAACTTCAGCCTCCAGGAGATCGCGCTGGCCCGCGCGAACGGCTCGCTGCACATGGCGACCAGCACCGAGCGATGGCTCTTCCTCGGCTTCTTCTTCGCCTTCGCGGTGAAGGCGCCGTTGTGGCCGCTGCACACCTGGTTGCCCAACGCCATGCAGGAGTCCACCGCCCCGGTCGCCGTCCTCATCACCGCGGTCGTCGACAAGGTGGGCACCTTCGCGATGCTCCGCTTCTGCCTCCAGCTGTTCCCGGAGGCGTCGAAGTGGGCGACGCCCGTGATCCTCGTCCTGGCGCTGATCAGCATCGTCTACGGCGCACTGCTCGCCGTCGGCCAGCGCGACATCAAGCGCCTGGTGGCCTACGCGTCGATCTCCCACTTCGGCTTCATCATCATGGGCATCTTCGCGATGACCAGCCAGGGCCAGTCCGGCGCCACGCTCTACATGGTCAACCACGGCATCTCCACGGCCGCGCTGATGCTGGTCGCCGGCTTCCTGATCTCCCGGCGCGGCTCGCGGCTCATCGCCGACTACGGCGGTGTGCAGAAGGTCGCCCCGGTGCTCGCCGGCACCTTCCTGATCGGCAGCCTCGCCACCCTCTCGCTGCCCGGCCTCGCGCCGTTCGTGAGCGAGTTCCTGGTGTTGGTCGGCACGTTCACGCGCTACCCGGCGATCGGCATCATCGCCACCTTCGGCATCGTCCTCGCCGCGCTCTACACCCTCGTCCTGTACCAGCGGACGATGACGGGCCCGGTGAAGCCGGAGGTCTCCGCGATGCCCGACCTCCGCGCGCGTGAGCTGGTGGTCGTCGCCCCGCTGATCGTGCTGCTGATCTTCCTGGGCGTCTACCCGAAGCCCGTCACGGACATCGTCAACCCGTCGGTCAAGCAGACCATGTCCGACGTACACAAGACCGACCCCAAGCCCTCGGTGGAGGCGGCCAAGTGAGCGCAACAGCCGTCCACAGCCTGTGGACAACCGCGGCCGAGCCGATCTCGAAGATCCCGGCACCGAAGATCGAATACGGGCAATTGTCGCCGACCCTGATCGTCGTCGGTGCGGCGCTGGTCGGCGTGCTCGTCGAGGCGTTCGTCCCGCGCAGGTCCCGCTACTACGCGCAGGTCTTCGTCTCCGTCGTCGCGCTGTGCGCCGCGTTCGCCGCGGTCGTCGCCCTCGCGGCCGGCGGGTACGGCACCACGAAGGCGCACATCGCGGCGATGGGCGCGATCGCGGTCGACGGGCCGTCCCTGTTCCTCCAGGGCACGATCCTGCTGGCCGGTCTCGTCGGCCTGTTCACCTTCGCCGAGCGGCGCCTGGACCCGGCGGCGCACGGCAACCGGGTCGACTCGTTCGCCGCGCAGGCCGCGTCCGTGCCGGGCAGCGACAGCGAGAAGGCGGCGGTGAAGGCGGGCTTCACCACCACCGAGGCCTTCCCGCTCCTCCTCTTCGCGGTCTCCGGCATGCTGGTCTTCACGTCGGCCAACGACCTGCTGACCCTCTTCGTGGCTCTGGAGGTCTTCTCCCTCCCGCTGTACCTGCTGTGCGCGCTGGCCCGCCGCAAGCGGCTGCTGTCGCAGGAGGCCGCGGTCAAGTACTTCCTGCTCGGCGCGTTCGCCTCGGCGTTCACGCTGTTCGGCATCGCCCTGCTGTACGGCTACGCGGGCTCGGTGTCGTACGCGCGCATCGCGCAGGTCGTCGACGGCTCGGTCACCGACGTCGACCCGGCGCTCGCGGGCACGATGGGCAACGACGCGCTGCTGCTCATCGGCGCCGCCCTGATCGTGATGGGCCTGCTGTTCAAGGTGGCCGCGGTGCCGTTCCACATGTGGACGCCCGACGTCTACCAGGGCGCGCCGACCCCGGTGACCGGCTTCATGGCGGCGGCGACGAAGGTCGCGGCGTTCGGCGCGCTGCTGCGCCTGCTTTACGTCGTCCTGCCCGGGATGCGCTGGGACTGGCGGCCGGTCATGTGGGCCGTCGCGATCGTCACCATGCTGGGCGGCGCGATCCTCGCGATCACGCAGACCGACATCAAGCGGCTGCTGGCGTACTCGTCCATCGCGCACGCCGGGTTCATCCTCGCGGGTGTCATCGCCACGTCGAAGGACGGCGTCTCGTCGGTCCTGTTCTACCTGGCCGGCTACTCCTTCGTGACGATCGGCGCCTTCGCCGTGGTCACGCTGGTGCGCGACGCGGGCGGCGAGGCGACCCACCTGTCCAAGTGGGCCGGCCTCGGCCGCCGCTCCCCGCTGGTCGCGGCGGTCTTCGCGGTGTTCCTGCTGGCCTTCGCCGGCATCCCGCTGACCTCCGGCTTCGCCGGGAAGTTCGCCGTGTTCAAGGCGGCGGCGGACGGCGGTGCGGCCCCGCTGGTCGTGGTCGGTGTGATCTCCTCGGCGATCGCCGCGTTCTTCTACATCCGCGTGATCGTGCTGATGTTCTTCAGCGAGCCGAAGCCGGAGGGTCCGACCGTGGCCGTGCCCTCACCCCTGACGATGGCGACGATCGCCATCGGCGTGGCGGCGACGCTGGTGCTCGGTGTGGCCCCGCAGTACTTCCTGCACCTGGCGAACCAGGCGAGCGTGTTCGTGCGCTGAGCCCCTCCGGGTCCCTCGCGGCGGGCCCCGGTTCCTTCAGGGAGCCGGGGCCTTCGCGCGTCGTCAGCCCGGTGCTCCGGCCGGGAGCAGCGGGCCGGAACCCTCCTCGGCCTGTGGACAACTCCGGGGCTGTCGGTGGAGACCCCTATCGTTGAGGCAGTGGTCGAGGGACGACGTACGGGAGACACGACGATGCGCGGGACGGGCGTGATCAAGGAGATGGCAGAGGCGGCAGAGAGCGAGGCGCTCGCCACACTGCACCGGGTCTTCGGGTACGAGGCCTTCCGCGGTGAGCAGGAAGCGATCGTCGAGCACGTGGTCGGGGGCGGCGACGCCCTCGTCCTGATGCCGACCGGTGGCGGCAAGTCGCTGTGCTACCAGATCCCGGCCCTGGTCAGGCCCGGTACGGGCGTGGTGGTCTCCCCGCTGATCGCGCTCATGCAGGACCAGGTGGACGCCCTGCGGGCCCTCGGTGTGCGGGCCGGCTTCATCAACTCCACGCAGGACTTCGACGAGCGGCGCGTGGTCGAGGCCGAGTTCCTCGCCGGCGAGCTGGACATGCTGTACCTGGCCCCGGAGCGGCTGCGGGTGGAGGCCACCCTGGACCTGCTCTCCCGCGGCAAGATCTCCGTCTTCGCGATCGACGAGGCGCACTGCGTGTCCCAGTGGGGCCACGACTTCCGCCCGGACTATCTCGCGCTGTCCCTGCTCGGCGAGCGCTGGCCGGACGTCCCCCGGATCGCTCTCACGGCCACGGCCACCCACGCCACCCACCAGGAGATCACCCAGCGCCTGAACCTGCCGACGGCCCGCCACTTCGTCGCCAGCTTCGACCGGCCCAACATCCAGTACCGGATCGTCCCCAAGGCCGACCCCAGGAAGCAGCTGCTCGCCTTCCTGCGGGAGGAGCACGCGGGCGACGCCGGCATCGTGTACTGCCTCTCGCGCAACTCGGTGGAGCGCACGGCCGAGTTCCTCAGCGCCAACGGCGTCGAGGCGGTGCCCTACCACGCGGGCCTGGACGCCGGCACGCGCGCGGCCCACCAGTCCCGGTTCCTGCGCGAGGACGGCCTGGTCGTGGTCGCGACCATCGCGTTCGGCATGGGCATCGACAAGCCGGACGTCCGCTTCGTCGCCCATCTCGACCTGCCCAAGTCGATCGAGGGCTACTACCAGGAGACCGGCCGCGCGGGCCGCGACGGCCTCGCCTCCACCGCCTGGATGGCCTACGGCCTCAACGACGTCGTGCAGCAGCGCAAGCTGATCCAGTCCGGCGAGGGTGACGAGGCGTTCCGTCGCCGGGCCGCCGCCCACCTCGACGCGATGCTCGCCCTGTGCGAGACCGCCGGGTGCCGGCGCGGCCAGCTGCTCGCCTACTTCGGCCAGGACGCGGAGACCTCGGGCTGCGGCAACTGCGACACCTGCCTCACCCCGCCGGAGACCTGGGACGGCACGGTCGCCGCGCAGAAGGTGCTGTCGACGGTGGTACGGCTGCAGCGGGAGCGCGGGCAGAAGTTCGGCGCCCTGCAGATCGTCGACATCCTGCTCGGCAAGCGCACCGGCAAGGTGATCCAGTTCGACCACGACCAGCTGTCCGTCTTCGGCATCGGCCAGGACCTCACCGAGGGCGAGTGGCGGGGCGTCGTCCGGCAGCTGCTGGCCCAGGGGCTGCTCGCGGTCGAGGGGGAGTACGGCACGCTGGTGCTCACCGGGACGAGCGGCGCGGTGCTGCGCAGCGAGCGGGAGGTGCCGCTGCGCAAGGAGCCGAAGAAGCCGGCCGTGTCCCGGCCCGGTTCCGGTTCCGGTTCCGGCGCGGGCTCCGGCCGGGGCGGTGGCAAGGCCAAGGCCGCAGCGGTCGAGCTGCCCGAGGAGCTGCTCCCCGCCTTCGAGGCGCTGCGCGTCTGGCGCACCGGGCAGGCCCGGGAGCAGGGCGTCCCGCCGTACATCATCTTCAACGACGCCACCCTGCGCGCGATCGTCGCCCGCATGCCGGGCTCGGTGGGCGAACTGGCCACGGTCAGCGGGGTCGGCGAGAAGAAGCTGGCGACGTACGGCGAGGAGGTCCTCGCCGTGCTCGCCTCCCTGGACGGCTCCGCGACGGCCGCCGGCGAGCCGCCCGCCCCCGGTGAGTCACCCGAGGACGACTGGCCCGGGCCGGGGGACGAGCCGGAACCGGAGGACTGGGTGTAGCGGCTCGGCGCCGACCGGATGGACACCCGCTCCGGATGGACAGCCGCTCAGGACCGACTGGGCGCACTGGCCCGGGGGCGGCTGGACGCAGCGGCTCAGGACAGCGCCTGGAGTCCCGGGGCGAACGTGATGAGCAGCGGCAGCAACGGCACCAGCGCCGCCACCGTCGTCGTCAGCGCCCGGTGTCGGCGCAGCAGCCGCGGCGGCGGCTCCAGAAGGCGGTCGACACGCTCGCCGAGGAGGCGGCGGCTGGAGGCGCAGGACAGGACACCGCGGTGCTGGTTCAGCTCGATCAGGGCGAGGGCGGTGGTGAGGTGGCCGCAGCGGCGGGAGGCGGTGTCGTCGGCGGCCAGTTCGACCAGCCGGTGCGTCTGGTCGCAGAAGTGGGCGAAGAGCGGGACGCGCGGGAAGCCGGTGGCGAGCGCGGTGGACAGATGGAGCAGCCAGTCGTGGTGGGCGCGGGCGTGACCGCGCTCGTGGGTGAGGACCGCGTCCAGCTGGTGGTCGGTCAGGCGCTGCAACGCCCCTGTCGTCACGACCAGTTGGGGCGGGTGGCCGGGCATCCACCAGGCGTCCGGGTACTCGTCCTCGAGCACCAGCATCGGCCCGCGCGTCGCGGGCAGCCCCGCGGGCAGGTCGGGGGCGCGTTCGCGCAGCTCGGCCCGGGCCCGGCCGCGGCGCCGGCGCACCTCGGTCACCTCCCGGGCGAGCATCGCGGTCGTCCAGGCGGCCCCGCAGGCCAGCAGCACGGTGAGGGCGGAGGCCCACACCGGCGCGGTGGAGAGGTCGTACGCGGCGGTGACGGCGGGCGGCGCGGGGGCGAACACCCGGTCGCGGACGGTGTGGAAGACGGCCGCCGTGCCCAGCACCAGCGCGGTCAGGCAGCACAGCAGGACCGTGGCGACCAGGCACTGCCACACCCACAAGGCGACCACGGGGTCCCGCTCGGGCCACACCGCCCGGGTCAGCGCGCGCGGCACCGGTACGGCGGCCGTCAGGCCGACGACGCTCAGCAGGAGCAGGCAGACGGTCATGCCGGGGCTCCGGTTCCTGGTCGGAGAGGTGTGCGGGGCAGGTGGTGCGGGTGACGCGCCGAGGGCGCGTCGCATGGTGCGTGTCCCGCCAGTATGACGGGGACACGCACCACGCGTCAGGTGTCCGGCGCCGATCGCGTCCGCCCGACGGCTCCCGGCTCAGCCCGACACGATGCGCCCGCTGACCTCTCCCAGACCGACCCGACTCCCGTCCTCGCCGGGTGCCCACGCCGTCATCGTGACCACGTCGCCGTCCTCCAGGAACGCCCGCTTGCCGTCGGGGAGTTCGAGCGGGTCGCGGCCGTTCCAGGTCAGTTCCAGCAGCGAGCCGCGCTGGTTCTCCGCCGGGCCGCTGACCGTGCCTGAGCCGTACAGGTCGCCGGTGCGCAGCGAGGCCCCGTTGACCGTCATGTGGGCGAGCTGCTGGGCGGCGGTCCAGTACATGGTGGAGAACGGCGGCTCGGACACCACCTGGCCGTTGATGGCGACGGAGATCCGCAGGTCGTAGCCGCCGGGCTCGATCCCGGGGGCCGAGTCGTCAAGGTAGGGCAGCAGCGGGTGCGTGCGCTCGGGCGGTGCCGTGCGCGCGTGCTCCAGCGCCTCCAGCGGGGTGATCCACGCCGACACCGAGGTCGCGAAGGACTTGCCGAGGAACGGGCCGAGGGGGACGTACTCCCAGGCCTGGATGTCCCGCGCCGACCAGTCGTTCAGCAGGCAGAGCCCGAAGACGTGGTCCCGGAAGTCGCCGAGCGCGACCGGTTGGCCCAGCGCGGAGGGCACACCGACCACGAAGCCGACCTCCGCCTCGATGTCGAGCCGGACGGAGGGGCCGAAGACGGGGGCCGGGTCGGCGGGGCCCTTGCGCTGCCCGGAGGGCCGTACGACGTCGGTCCCCGAGACAACGACCGTGCCGGCGCGGCCGTGGTAACCGATCGGCAGGTGCTTCCAGTTGGGGGTGAGGGCGTCCTCGGCGTCCGGGCGGAAGATCTGGCCGACGTTCCGGGAGTGGTTCTCGGAGGAGTAGAAGTCGACGTAGTCCGCCACCTCGAAGGGCAGGTGGAGCCTCACCGAGGACAAGGGGTGGAACAGCGGCTCGATGGCGGACCGGTGGGAGGGCACCGTCACCCACGCCGTCAGCGCGCGCCGCACGTCCGACCAGGCGGTGGGCCCGGCCGCCAGCAGCGCGTCCAGGGTGGGCCGGGCGAGCAGGGAGACGTACGGGGAGCCGAGTTCGGCGGCCGCGGCGCCCGCGTCGAGGACGTGGTCACCGAGCCGGACGCCGACCCTCCGCTCCGCGCTGCCGGAGGGCGAGAACACGCCGTAGGGAAGGTTGTGCGGACCGAAGGGGTCGCCCTCGGGGACGTCGAAGGGGGGCATGGGGTACTGCCTCGCTCTCATCCGGGCCATGCATGGCGCTGTGTTCCATGTGGTCGCGCCACACGTTACGGCTGAGGTGCGGGTCTTGGGCAGTGCCTCCAGGGCTGCCCCGGCGGTGTCTCAAGAGTTCGCGATGTCCGAATAGGCCTTGCCGGAGGGCCACAGACCTCCGCGTCCTTCAGCCCTCGCGTCCTTCAGACCTCCTCGGCCGCCCGCTGCCACTCCAGGCCCCCGCGCCCGTCGTCCGTCACCACGCCCGCCCCCGCTCCGTCACATCGCCTCGCGCACAACGTAACGCCCGCCACGGACAAGCCGGGCCGCACGTGGGACCCGGCGGCGCACAAGTCCGGTGACCACGCGGTGAGTCGAGGGTGTGCGCGGTCCGTATTCTCTGATCATGGCCGCACCTCCTCCCGCGTACTCACTGATCGCCACCGACCTGGACGGAACGCTGCTGCGCGGCGACGACACCGTCTCCGACCGGTCGCGTGCCGCGCTCGCGCGGGCGGCGCGCGCCGGTGCGAGCCATCTGGTGGTGACGGGGCGCCCGGTCCCGCGGGTACGGCCGCTGCTGGACGTCCTCGGCTCCACCGGGCTCGCGGTGTGCGGGCAGGGCGCGCAGGTCTACGACGCCGGGGCCGACCGCCTCCTGTGGTCGGTCAGGCTGGACCGGGAACTGGCCGAGGTCGCGCTCGGCAAGATCGAGGCCGAGGTGGGGCAGGTGTACGCGGCCGTCGACCAGGACGGGGTGGACGGGCTCACGCTGATCGAGCCCGGGTATCTGATGCCGCACCCGACCCTGCCCGCCGTGCGGGTCGGCCGGCGCGACGACCTGTGGTGCGAGCCCATCAGCAAGGTGCTGCTGCGCCATCCCGGGCTGTCCGACGATGAGTTGGCGGAGGTCGCGCGCGCGGTGGTGGGCTCGCTCGCGACAGTCACGATGTCGGGGCCGGGGACCGTGGAGCTCCAGCCGTGCGGTGTCACCAAGGCGACGGGCCTCGCGCTGGCCGCCGGGCATCTCGGGGTCCTCGCCGAACAGGCCCTCGCCTTCGGCGACATGCCCAACGACATCCCCATGTTCGACTGGGCCGCCCGCGGTGTCGCCATGGCCAACGCCCACCCCGAACTCAAGGCCGTCGCCGACGAGGTCACGAAGTCGAACGAGGACGACGGCATCGCCGTCGTCCTCGAAAGACTGTTTCCGGTCGGCTGACCGGAGGCTCAGCAGGGCCTGCCGCTGTGTGGATCAGTAGGCGCCGTTGACGTTGTCGATCGACCCGTAGCGCGCGGCCGCGTAGTTGCAGGCGGCCGTGATGTTCGCGACCGGGTCGTAGGGGTCGTAGGCCGTGCCCGCCACGTGGTAGGTGTTGAAGGTCGGGTCGATGACCTGGAGCAGGCCCTTGGACGGGATGCCCTTGGCGGCGTTGGAGTCCCAGAGGTTGATGGCCTTCGGGTTGCCCGACGACTCACGCATGATGTTGCGGTAGATGCCGTTGTACGTGCCCGGGATCTTCTTCTCGCCCATGATCGCGAGCGACTCGCGGATCCAGCCGTCGAGGTTGTTCGGGTACCCGGCGAGGGTCGTGGACGGCGTGGAGGTGGTCGAGCCGGCGGCCGAGGCAGTGGTGGCGCCGAGGATCGGAAGGGCGAGCACGGCGGCGCCGGTACCGGCGACGGTGAGCGTGCGGAAGAGGCGGGTCGAGCGGGTGCGGCGGAACTGAGCGGCAGCGGGCATGGCGTTGTCCTCTCCGGCGCCTGCGAGGTGAGCTGTCGGGTTCGGGCGGGGAGGTGCCCGGCCGCGCCGCCAGGCCCGTTGGGCACTGGAGGTGGTGCGACTTCACCCCTAGCCGTTCCGGTGCGACATGTGCCGACCGGTCCGGCGACTTCCCTGGGTCCCCCGCTCCTGCCGTACGAAATGAGTTCGTCGAGTGGGTGGTGTCAGACGCGGCAGGATTCGGCGTCCGTCTGACGGCCCGGAACGTATGCGAGAGCACATGTCCGGAACAAGTGGTGGATTCACATGAAGTGGTAGTTGACCTTGGAATGTGCCAATTGGGGTAATTGATCCTTTGCGGTTGCCAATACTCAACTGCCCGATGGGGCAAGGCGGGAGGGGTGGTCGGGTCGGTGGGGTCGCCGAGGGGGGTGAGTGACCCAATTCACGAAGCGGCAAATTCCGCAAAACCAGACATAGGGGATTAACGGGATTCGCGCTCAATGAGGTCATTGGAGGGTTTCTGTCCCCTTGGGTCCGGAACCTCTGGGGCGGTGTACTTCGCCGAAGGGGGGTGAGGCGGTCTCCGGATCGCCTCCGGGGTGCGGCTTCGAGGTCTGTGGAGCCGCCTTCGGGCTCGCTCCCGGAGTCGCACTCGGGGGCGTCGAACGCGCGCACGGTCGGCGTGGCGCCCGACGGTGGGGTGCATCGTCCTATTAAGTCGATGAATGTCCGTTCTTATTGAATGATCGACAACATAACGGCCGTGATCCCGATACCGCCCGGGCTGGACCGGTGGGTGCTATCGGTGATCGAAAGAGGACCGGATACGCTGACTTGAGTGATGGCAGCGACCTATCGACAAGCCGTGTAATCGCCAGCAGACACCAGCAGACAGGAGACCCCTCGTGACCGTCGTCGGGCCGTTCGGGCTGAGCGTGCGGGACCAGGCTCTGGAAGCCGATGTCCAGGCCGGATTGACGGCTGTCGAGGAAGGCTTGCTCGAGGCCACCAAGAGCGAGGTCCCGTTCATCACGGAGGCCGCGCAACACCTGGTACGGGCCGGCGGGAAGCGCTTCCGGCCGCTGCTCGTGATGCTGGCCGCCCAGTTCGGCGACCCCTACGCGCCGCGCGTCGTGCCGTCGGCCGTGGTCGTGGAGCTGACCCACCTGGCCACGCTGTACCACGACGACGTCATGGACGAGGCGGCCGTGCGGCGTGGTGTGGACAGTGCCAACACGCGCTGGGGCAACTCCGTCGCGGTCCTCACCGGCGACTTCCTCTTCGCCCGCGCCTCCCAGATACTCGCCGACCTCGGCCCCGAGGCGGTCCGCGTACAGGCCCTCGCGTTCGAGCGGCTGGTCACCGGGCAGATCCTGGAGACCGCGGGCCCCCAGGACGGCCGCGACCCGGTCGAGCACTACCTGGACGTGCTGGGCGGCAAGACGGGCTCCCTGGTGGCCGTGTCCTGCCGGTTCGGCGCGATGATGTCCGGCGCGGACGAGACGGTGATCGACGTGCTCACCCAGTACGGCGAGCGGCTCGGGGTCGCCTTCCAGCTCGCGGACGACGTCCTGGACATCGCCTCCGACTCCCACGAGTCCGGCAAGACCCCGGGCACCGACCTGCGCGAGGGCATCCCCACCCTGCCCGTGCTCCGGCTGCGCGAGCGGGCCGCCCGGCTGAGCCTCGCCGAGGACATCGCCCTGTGCGAGCTGCTGGACTCCGACCTCAGCGACGACACCCGGCACGCCCGGGCGCTGGCCGGCCTGCGCGCCCACCCGGCGCTGGAGCAGGCCCGCCGGGACACCATCCGGTACGCGGAGGAGGCGCGGGCCGCGCTCTCCCCGCTGCCCGAGGGTGACGCCAAGGCGGCGCTGACCCAGCTCTGCGACGCCGTGGTGCACCGCGCCGGCTAGGACCCGGCGCGGTGGCCCGGCGGACAGCCCTTGTGGCCCCGCTCCGGCTGCCCGTCTCTGACCTCGGCTCCCGGTCCGGCTACGGGTCCTTGGGCTCGGCTCGCGGTCCTGGCTGCCGGTCTCTGACCTCGGCTCGCGGTCCGGCTACGGGCCCTTGGGCTCGGCTCGCGGTCCTGGCTGCCGGTCTCTGACCTCGGCTCGCGGTCCTGGCTGCCGGTCCCTGGCCTTCGGGGCTCCCGGCTCCGGCTTCCTCCGGCCCCGGCTCCTGGTTCTCCCGGGTCCCGGTCACCGGCCCGCAGCACACACGAGGGCGGTGTCTCCCGCACGACCCCTACGGGTCGGGGGAGACGCCGCCCCTCGCGCGTCATACCCCAGTCGTACGCGGACTTGGCTCCGTGGTCTGACGCCTTCGCGTGGCGAATTTGGTCTGATGGATACCACGGAAATCACCACTCCTCACCGATTCGGGTGAGAATGGCGGCTCAGGTGGACCAGCGTGAGGACAGCCGCCGCCGACGACGGAGGTAAGGCACACATGGCACCGTACGAAACCGACGACGCGACGGGCGCCGCGCCGGACGAGGACCTGCGCTCGGGACGCCGCAAGGCCGCCCGGTACGTGGTCCCGGTCGCGGTGGTGGGGGTGGCGGCGGCCACGATCGGGCTGGTCCCGGCGCTCGCCGACTCCGGTGACCCCGACCTGCCCAGGATCACCGCACAGCAGCTCATCGAGAAGATCGCCAAGTCGGACGTCCAGGAGCTGTCCGGCACGGTGAAGGTCAGCACCGACCTCGGCCTGCCGAACCTCGGAGGCCTGGAGAACAGCCTTGCGTCCGGCGCGGCCCAGGGCGGCCACGACGGCTCGTCCGCGGACCCGAAGGCCAAGCTCACCGAGCTGGTCTCCGGCACGCACACCCTGCGCGTGGCCGCCGACGGCCCCGACCGGCAGAAGCTCTCCCTGCTGGAGAGCGGCGCCGAGTACAGCCTGATCCACAACGGGAAGGACGTGTGGGGCTACGACAGCAAGAGCAACGAGGTCTTCCACGGCACCGCCGAGGACTCCGGCAAGGAGCACCGGACCGAGGCGCCGGCCACGCCCAAGGACTTCGCCGACGAGGCACTGAAGGCGGTCGACGACACCACGTCCGTGACCGTCGACGGCACCGCCCAGGTCGCCGGACGCGACGCCTACAAGCTGCAGATCAAGCCCAAGCAGTCCGGCACCACGGTCGGCGCGATCAACATCGCGGTGGACGCGAAGACCGGTATGCCGCTGAAGTTCACGCTGACCCCGAAGAGCGGCGGCGCCGCCGTGATCGACGCGGGCTTCACGCAGGTCTCCTTCGCCCGCCCGGCCGCCTCCACCTTCTCCTTCACCCCGCCCAAGGGCGCGAAGGTCACCGAGCAGAAGGACGAGTCGAAGGCTCGGGAGCACGCCCCGGAGCACGGTACGAAGCCCGGTACGAAGCCCGGTTCGAAGCCCGGAGAGGGCTTCGGTCAGGGCTTCGGTCAGGGCGGGGAGGGCGGCAAGGTCATCGGCAAGGGCTGGACCGCCATAGCCACCTTCGACACCGGCGCCAAGGGCGGCCTGCCCTCCGGCGCCTCCGGTTCCCCGGGCGGTGACCTCGGCGGCTTCCTCGGCTCGCTCGGCGACCAGGTCTCCGGCAAGTTCGGCAAGGGCACGGTCTTCTCCACCCGCCTGGTCAACGCCCTGATCACCGACGACGGCAAGGTGTACGCCGGCGCGGTGACCAAGGACGCCCTGGTGAAGGCCGCGAACGAAGGGAAGTAACTTCCTGCGGGGCCTCGGGCTCCCGGGCCCCTGAGGGGCCTCCAGGGGCCCCTCAGTGGCCGTTCCGGGGTCTTCCGGAGCCCTGCGAGGCCCATCCGGAGCACGACGAGTCGAGGGGGAGCCGATGGACGAACCGTCCGCCACGCGACAGGGCGGCCCGCGGGACGAGGCGGGGAGCGTCATCGCCACGCGCGGTCTCACCAAGCGCTACCGGGGCGGACAGCTCGCCGTGGACGGTCTCGACCTGACCGTCCCGGAGGGCAGCGTCTTCGGCTTCCTCGGCCCGAACGGCTCCGGCAAGACCACCACCATCCGCATGCTGATGGGTCTGATCGAGCCCACCGCGGGCACGGCCCGGGTCCTGGACCGCCCCATGCCCCGGGCGGCCCGGCAGGTCCTCCCCGAGGTGGGAGCCCTCATCGAGGGCCCGGCCCTGTACGGCTTCCTCTCCGGCCGGGACAACCTGCTGCGCTACGACTCCGCCGACCCGACCGCCGACCCGCGCACCCGGCGCGCCCGGGTCGCCGCCGCACTGGACCGGGTGGGCCTCGCGGCGGCCGCGGGCAAGAAGGCGAAGGCGTACTCGCTCGGCATGAAGCAGCGCCTCGGGCTCGCCGCCGCGCTGCTCCAGCCGCGCAGACTGCTCGTCCTGGACGAGCCCACCAACGGGCTCGACCCGCAGGGCATGCGGGAGATCCGCACTCTCATCCGCGAGCTGGCGTCCGACGGCACGACCGTCTTCCTGTCCTCGCACCTCCTCGACGAGATCGAGCAGGTGTGCACCCACGCGGCGGTGATGGCGCGGGGCCGGCTCGTCACCCAGGGCGCGGTGGCCGACCTGGCCGCCGGGGCGCGCGGTCGCCTGGTCGTGACCACGCCGGACGCGGGCGAGGCGGCCCGCGTGCTGAAGGAACAAGGCGTCGCGGACGTCACCGTGGACGGCGACCGGGTGAGCGCCGAACCGCCCGCACAGGACCCCGCCGAGGTGAACGCGGCCCTGGTCGCGGCAGGTGTCCGCGTGCGGGGCTTCACACTCGAACGGGCCTCCCTGGAGGACGCGTTCGTGGCACTGACAGGAGAGGGCTTCGATGTCGCGGGCTGAGGCACTTCACGCACCGGCCGCACCCGGTCCGGGCCGGCCGAATCCGCTGTGGACCTTCGGGCTGCTGCGCAGCGAACTGGTCATCACCGTCCGCCGCTGGCGCACGCTCGCGCTGCTCGGGGTGCTGGCGGCGGTGCCGGTGCTGGTCGGCATCGCGGTGAAGCTCGAGACACGGGACGGCTCGACGGCCGGCGGGGGCGGCGGCGAGGGCCCCGCCTTCATCGCGCAGATCACCAACAACGGGCTGTTCCTGGTGTTCACGGCGCTCGCCGCCACCCTGCCGTTCTTCCTGCCGATGGCGGTCGGTGTCGTCGCCGGTGACGCGATCGCGGGCGAGGCGAGCTCCGGCACCCTGCGCTATCTGCTGGTCGCCCCCGCCGGCCGCACCCGGCTGCTGCTCACCAAGTACACGACGGTGATGGCGTTCTGCGTGCTGGCCACGCTCGTCGTGGCCGGCTCCGCACTGGCCGTCGGCGCGCTGCTGTTCCCGCTCGGCGACCTCACGACCATCTCCGGCACCAGGATCAGCTTCGCCGAGGGGCTGGGCCGGGCCCTGCTGATCGCCCTGGTCGTGGCCGCCTCGCTGCTCGGCGTCGCCGCTCTCGGCCTGTTCGTGTCGACCCTGACCAACAGCGGCATCGCGGCGATGGCCACCACCGTCGGCCTGGTCATCACGGTCCAGATCCTCGACCAGATACCGCAACTGCACGCGCTCCAGCCGTACTTCTTCTCCCACTACTGGCTGTCCTTCGCAGACCTGATGCGTGACCCGGTGTACTGGGACGACCTGGTGAAGAACCTCGGTCTCCAGGCGGTCTACGCGGCGGTGTTCGGCTCGGCGGCCTGGGCGAGGTTCACGGCGAAGGACATCAGCGCGTAGGGGATCCGAGCCGCAGGCGGTGTTCAGGACCGGTCAGCGTCCGGGGGCGCCTCCGCCGGGACCCTGCTGAGGTGGGCGCGGCAGGCGGGGCTGCTGTGACTGGGTGCGGGTGCCCGGTGCGGGGTGGCTTGCGGGTGGCGCGGTGGAGGGCTTGCGGGTGGACTGGAGGCGGGCCGCGGCGGACAGGGGGTTGCCGGTCGTGCCCTGGGCGGCTCCCGTCGTGCCCGCCGTCCGCCGCGATCTCCAGGCGGAGGGGCAGCGACCGGCCGCGCTCGTCGCTCAGGGCGAAGGCGCGCCGGTCGCCCTCCCCGGTGATTCCGTGCAGGCGCAGCTTGTCGGCGTAGAGCGCCTGGATCACCACGGGCAGCGTGGCCTCGGCCAGCAGGCGTTGCTCCGGAGTACGCGTTCCGCTGTCGGCCCGGAAGCCGGTTCCCAGCACGTCCGTGGCCGTGATGATGACCTCTTCGGAATGCTTTTGGTCGTTGTCCCCAGTCACTGACGTTTCCCGCCGTGGTGCCTTGAGTCCCGTAGGGTCATGACATGTTGATCGCTCGTTCGACGCAGGAAGCACACCTCTACATGGACCTGCACGCCTGCGTCTGCGGCGCGGCGGAGTTCGAGCGGGCGCACCGTCTGGAGGACCGGGACGGCGCCCTGGTCGCCGTGTACGAAGGCGAGTGCCCGCAGTGCGGCCGCACCCGGTCGTTCGAGTTCCGTATGTCCGACGAGCTGCCGCCGGCACCTCCCGCGTTCGGCGGTGCCGAGCCCTCGCAGATCATCGATCCGGGTGAGTTCCTGTGGATCGGGGACCAGGCGGCGACCGATTCCGGACTCCGCCTGCTGAACACGCCCCTCGCCGAGCACCGGGCGATCCGTCCGCAGACGGCGTACGCGATCGCCGCCTTCGAGGAAGTCGCCAAGTTCCTCCCGGAGGGCGAGGACCGTATCCCGGAGGACCGGTTCACCTCCGAACGAGGGCGTGAGCTGTACGCGAAGGACCCGACCCGATTCACCCGGGACCGGATCGACAGCGCCCTGGAGCGCAAGCGCGCCATCCTCGCCGACATCGACCGCTTCAGTCCGCCGCAGGGCTGAGGCCCAGCAGCAGTGCCGTCACTCCCACCAGCGTGGCACTGCTGACGATCTCCCTCCGGACGACCATGGCGCGGATCCGCGAGAGCGGGATCCACTCCAGGCGGTCCGACTCGTTGCGTTCCGTCGGTGCGCCGATCCGCCGGGCGTCGTCCGTGCGGAACACGAAGTGACGGGTATCGGTGATGCCGGCCGCGGGCTCCGCGTACATCAGTTCCCTCAGCGACCCCGGACGCCATCCCGTCTCCTCCTCCAACTCCCGGGCGGCCGCCTCCGCGGGCTCCTCGCCGTCCTCGACCAGGCCCATGGGAAGCTCCCACGCCCAGGTGTCCGTGACGAAGCGGTGGCGCCACATCATCAGGACGCGCCGCTCGTCGTCGACGGCGGCCGTCACGGCCAGGTCCCGCAGGCGTACGACGTGGTAGTCGCCCCGCACGCCGTCGGGCCGTTCGACGTCCAGTGAGCGCAGCCTCACCCAGGGGGTGTCGAGGAGCGTGCGCTCGCCGTGGACCTTCCAGCGCATGTGTGTCCCGCTTCCGCTGTCTTCTCGATCGCCGCTCATGTCGTCCTCCTGCCTCGCGGGCCCGCCGCCTGTGGCAGTCGTGGCACGCGGGGTTGAGGCGCGGCCGCGGCCGGGGGCTCATAGGCGAGGTTTCCTTACCGGAGCCCTGGTTCCCGCTGCCGGATGCCGAACCGCCGCCGTCGCCGTTGTCGCCGCCCGATCCGCATCCGGCGAGCAGTGCCCCGGCCAGTGCTGTCGCCGCCATGGTCATCCGCTTGCTGTGCACGTGCTGACCCCTCCGAGATGGGTCGTGATGGGCGTACGGGGCCGTGCCGGACACCGGCCGGCGGGACCGCTTCCGGATAGTCGCCTTCGGTCCGTGTTCCGGATCGTCACCTTCCCGCGCCGCGCCCCCCGTCCCCGGGTTGGGGCGGACGGGGGATGCGGGGCGCCTGGGGCGCGGACGTGGCCCCGGGAGTCCCGCCGGGACGAGGTCCCGGAACGGACGGGGCGCGGGTGGAACGGATGGCGGCGGCACCGCCCAGCGGGTTGGCCGAACGCGTGCCGCCGGAGCCGCCCGCCGGGGCCGTGGAGCGGGTGATGACGGTGGGCCGGAGCCAGCCCTCCGGCACCGTGCCGTGCAGCTGCACGGTCCCCTGGGTCCGGGCCGTCGCGAGCTGGGAGGCCTGCCAGGCGGTCGGTGCGAAGCCCGGGGCCGCGTTGCCGGTCTGGGCCGGTACCTGCCGTCCGTTCATCGCCGCGAGCGCCCGCTGGGTCTCGGGCGGGAACACGTCACGGGGCAGGGTCCGGGAGGCCGCGCCGGTCACCTCGACACGGACCCGGTTCCCGCCCGACTCGAAGGTGAGCCCGTACCCCAGATACTGGCGGTCCTGGTCGAACATCAGGTCGCCCCGGACCTGGCCGCCGGCGGCCCTGGTCCGGTCGCCCAGCTCCTGCACGGCCTGGGGCAGGGGAGAAGTGCGGCCGAGGCAGCCGACGTACCCCTCGGCCTCCACGTCGCCCGCACGGAATCGCGGCTGTCCGTCCGGCCCGGTGACCATCTGGACGGCGCCGACGCGGTTGCCGCGGTCGATGTCGATGGTGAGCCGGCCGTCACCGCCGTACTCGGCGGCGAAGCGCTCGCGCATCGCGTTGAACTGGACCTGGTTCTCCAGGGCAGGGGGCAGGTTCGGCCCGATGATCGTCACCCGGGCCGCCGGGTCGGCCTCCAGGATGATCTCGGCGTTGGCCACACCGGTACCGCCCGCACCCGCGACGACCCACGTCTTGGGAGCGCCCTCGGCATGCGGGTCGAAACGGCTCTCGGCGATCTCGTCACCGATGAAGATCCTGCCCGGTGCCTGCGCCCTCGCCTGCTCCCACTGAGCCGTGGCATCGAGCGTCTGCAGGGCGCCGCGCGCCTCGGGGTCGGCCCGGAGCGAATCCAGCCTCCCCTCGTCCCGAAGGACCTGGAGCGTCTCCTGGGCGGTGGTGACACCGGCGAGGCGCTGATGCACCGGATCGTCGGCGGCCAGCCGCTCGCCGAGGGCGTCGGCGGCCTCGCGCAGGTTCTGCACACCCCGGTCGACACCCGGCACCATCTCCGGGGGCAGACCGGTGGCGACGGTCGGCGCGCCCTCGACCCTGACATACAGGTCCTGCGAGCCGTCGGCCGGGGAGCCGTTGGGGCGTATTTGGGCGTAGAGCCGGCCGTCGTCTGCGGCGATCAGGCGGGCCTGCCCGTCGATCACCGGACCCCGTACGGCGAGCGTGTCCTCCCACAGCCGTACCGCGTCGCGCGGAACCCGGCCGGTGGCGGCCCCGAACTGATGGGCGTCCCCCAGGCCGGTCAGACGCATGTCGCGCACCTGGTCGGCGGACTGGACGATGCCCTCGCCGGGGTCCAGATGCCAGCGGCCCCGCGCGTCGACGAGGAGGGCGTCCGGATCGCGTCCGACGAGGCTGGCGCCACCGCCGACGACGACCTTGCGCGACGGCCACTGCCCCGTCGTCGCGGCTTCCGCGCGCAGTTGCTCCACCGTGGTCCGGCTCGCCCGGGTGCGCGCCTCGGCCGCCTCGGCGGCGGCCGTGGCCAGTTCCGCCCGGGGGATGGGGGAGCCGTCCGGCCGCAGGCCCGGCATGAGGTGGGCGCCCCGCGCACCCAGCTCCGGCGGGACCGTCGCCCGCGCCTGTTCGGCGCGCGTGCGGAAGTCCTGGAGGGCGCGGGCGTCGGACGAGGACAACTGCTCGATGGGCCGGGCGAGTTGTCCCATCGCGTCCATGGCCATGGGGGTCAGGTGCGGATCGGCCAGGCGGAGCCGGAGCTCCGCGGTGTGCAGCTCCAGGGCGTGTGCCGGGGCGTTGCCCGCAGGGGACACGGGACGCAGGCCCGTGTGGTCGAGGAGGGCGGAGAACTCGTTGCGGGCTTCCGTGCGTCGGGACAGGCCGAGGCTCGCGTCGTGCATGCGGGCGGCCAGGTAGTTCAGCTCGCCCACCCGCCCCAGGTCCTCCTCGGAGAGGGTGAACCGGTCGGACGTCAGGGGGCCACGCGTCAGGGAGTCCCCGCGGACCCGGTCGGCTCCCGCGGCCGCGCGGTCGCGTACGGCCAGCATCTCGCCGACCTCGTGGCTCAGGGCCCGGCCGACCTGCTGGGGGTCCATCCGGTCGGAGAGCTGTACGACGTGGTTGTCCGAGGTCGTGTTGACGTAGGTCCGGGCGATCACCCCCGACGGCAGCGGCACCGCGTCCAGCGTCAGGGTCAGCGTGTCGCCCCGGTTGTCGGTCAGCACGAACCGGCGGTCGTCGGTGTCCGGTTGTCCGATCGAGCGCAGCCGGTCCCCGTACAGGCTCTGCACGACCATGGGCAGGGTGTTCTCCGCCTGCGCGACGATCGCGGCCTGATCGGCACCTGCGGCGGACGTACCGGTGAAGCGGCTGCCCGCGACATCGGTCGCGGTGATGACGTCCGGCTCCTCGGGCTGCCCGGATCGGGCCCGGTCGGCCCCGCGGTCGTTCGGGTCCTGTTCCACTGGCACTTTCCCCCTCCGCATGCCTTGCGGCACGTAGGATCTTTCCATGCTGACCGCCCGTTCGATGCAAGAAGCGCACCTCTACATGGACCTGCACGCGTGCGTCTGCGGGGCCGACAGCTTCGAGCGCGCGCACCGTCTGGAGCAGCGCGACGGCGTGATGGTCGCGGTCTTCGAGGGCGTGTGCGGGCAGTGCGGCCGTCCGCGCGCCTTCGATTTCCGCATGACCGACGACCTTCCTCCGGCGCCACCGGCGTTCGGCGGCCCCGAGCCCTCGCACATCATCGACCCGGGCGAGTTCATGTGGGTCAGCGACGAGGTGGGGACGGACGCGGGCATCCGCTTGCTCAACACCCCGCCCGCCGAGCATGGCCGGTATCGTGCGGCCGTCGTCTACGCCTTCGCCGCGCTGGAGGAGGTCGCCAAGTTCCTCCCGGACGACGCCGACCGGATCCCCGAGGAGCTGTTCACCTCGGACCGGGGTCGTGAGACGTACCGGAAGAACCCGAGCAGGTTCGAGCGCACGAGGCTGCTGGACCGTCTGGAGCGCGACCGGCGCATCCTCGACGGCATCGACCACTTCAGCCCCCCGCAGCGGTAACCGGCTCATCGCGACCGGGGGTTCCGGGGCGACGGGGGTGGCACGACCGGTGCCTTGGCCACGGGAGCCTTGGCCACGGGAGGAGTTGTCCGCGACGCGGACGTACCCGGTGCCGTCCCCGTCCCCGTCACCGTCCCCGTGGCCGAGCGCAGCCGCCCCGCCGCGGCGATGCGCACCACGGCGTCACCCTGCCGGAAGCTCTGAGCGGTTGTACCGGACGCGTTCGAGCGTGCCGGGAAGGCGCCGCGGTCCGAGGTGATCAGGCCGGTCGCGAGGCCGCCCGAGAGCAGCTTCTCCGCGTTCTCGCGGCCGATCGAGTGGCCCCGCCCGGTCGTGCTGCGCGCGTACAGGTCCTGGATCAGTCCCTCGGGAGCCATCCGGCCGCCGTACCAGTCGCGCCCCGCGTCGAACGCGGCCCTCCCGTGCTGCCAGCGGCCCGCGTTCTGCGCGAGACACTGTTCGAGCGGCACCTCGACGGACAGCAGGACACGCTTGTCGTAGCCGTCGGTGCGCAGGTCGCCGAGCAACTGCACGTTCCACCGCTGGTCCCGCAGGGTCGCGTCGTAGAGCAGGTTGTACCCCTCGGCGCGCGCCCACTGCTCGAAAACGCCTTGCAGGTAGGCGGATTCGCGGTGGGTGAGCGACGCCGTCTCGGACGGCGACAGCCGCAGGCCGCCGGACAACTCGTACGCACCTGAGGGCAGTTCGGGGCCGCCGCCGTGCTCGAACAGGGCGACCTTGAACTCGTCCGGGTCGAGCACGACGTACTCCCGTACGTCGATGCCGTGCACGTCGGCCAGTGCGCGCCCCAGTTCGTCGTCGCGGCCCTGCCACTCGGCGAGCCCGCGCAGCGCGCCTCCCTTGCCGGCGCCGGGCGCCCCCGCGGTCAGCAGGGCCGCGTGACCGTCGCGGGGGAGACCGGCGCACCGCTGCTTGAATTCCTCGAGGATCGCGGCGTGCATGAGCTCGCGTCGCGGGTCCCACAGGACGCCGTGCCGGTACCGGCCGAAGGTGTCGTGGTCGCCCGGCGAGAGGTCGCCGCCCGGACCCATGCGCCGCTGCAGCTCGCGGTAGAGCCCCTGGTACTCGGGGCTCAGTCCGGCTTCCGGACCGGCGGAGGTCACGTCCGCCGGTCCAGTCTGCGCTGGATCTCCTCCACGTCCTCCCGGGTGAGCTGCCCGAGCAGACGGGCCGCCGCGACCACGGAGAGCGTGTTGTCCTGATGAGTGGGCGCGGTGTGGCCCGGGTCGAAGGCCTCTTCGGGCTCGAAAGGCCAGTTCGCCACGGTGGCGAGCATCTCCTCACGCGTGACCCCGCCGGCCGCGTACCGGCCGAGGTAGGAGCGCAGGGAGGGGCTGGTGCGGTGTTCCTCGTTCATGACGTCCTCGTCCGACAGAGGCTGAATTCGTACGGGGCCGGGTCTACCAGAGACTGACCTCGTACGGGTCCGGGTGGTCGTTCTCCCCGGCACCGGCCGGGCCGTCGTACGGTTCCACCGTCGGGGCCGGCTTGGCCCGGTGGCTGCCCTCCTTGCAGCCGGCGAACGGACCGGAGGGCGAGCGCAGTTCGGCCAGCGCCGGGCCGAGATGGTCGCGCTGCCACACCGAGGGGCCCGCGGCACCCGCCTCCGCGCCGGTGCACTCCTGCCAGGCCAGCCAGAGGGCGTGCAGCCGGGCGATCGCCTCCAGGTGCTCCCACCAGCGGGGGCACCAGGGCTGCTGGGAGGTGGTCTCGCGGCCGTAGAGGGGCAGCAGCAGGTCCGAGACCCAGGTGGCGAGGTTGCGCAGCTCCTCGAGGTACTCGTCGCCGTCCATGTAGAAGATGAACGGCGGCCGGTCGGACAGCTCCTGGGGCAGGGAGGGCTCGGTCATCGGAACGCTTTCTCTGCGGCGCGGGCGGTGATGGCCTTCACCTCGGCCTGGGCGGCGGCCTGGATGCGGTCGGCGCCGGGCTCGGCGTACCAGGGGCGCAGCCGGAGCAGGGCCGGCCTGATGCCGGTGGCCAGGAGGAGGGCGGTGCCCTTGGGGAGGGCGCGGATGCGGTCGGCGGGCAGGATGCGCTCCAGGCGGTAGGAGGTGGAGCGGGAGCGGCCGTCCTTGCTCTTGGAGTAGCTGACCGTGGAGACGTCGTGCTCGCCCACCAGCCGGGAGACCTTCTCGACGAAGTCGGCGTCGTCCAGGCCGGCGCCCAGCAGCTTGATGGTGGCCGCGCCCCACAGGGCGTCCATGCCGGGCTCGCCCCAGACACGTACGCCCTGCCGGTAACTCTGCAGCAGCGTCACGATGTTGACGCCGCGGGAGCCGAGGTGGGAGTAGAGGTCGGGCAGGTCGGAGATGCGGCAGACGTTGGCGGCCTCGTCGAGGACCGCCGTCATCGGCGGGTCGAGGCGGCCGCCCATGCGCTCGGCGGCCACGACGCCCGCCCGCAGCACCGAGTCCGCGGCCGCCGCGATGACGCCCGCCGCCGAACCGCCGCCGTCCTTGGAGAGCAGGTACAGCGTGTCCCTGGTCAGGACGTGCTGCTCCGGCCGGAACTGCGGCATCCGCGGGTCCGGGGTCACCCAGGCGGCGATGGCCGGGTCGAGGAGGCAGGCCACGCACTGGCGGGCCGTCTCGTAGATGCCGTCGCGCGTCTCGACGGCGCCCTGGACGGTGCCCTGCAACTGGTCGGCGAGCGCGGGCATCGCCGCGTCGCGCAGCAGGTCGACGGGGGTGCGGTCGGCCGGGTCGGCGAGCCAGGCCAGCACCTCGCCGATCCCCCGCCCGCCCCGGTTGGCGGCGTGGAAGAGGGCGGTGAGGGTGTTCTGCGCCGCCGAGATCCAGAAGTCCCGCTTGGACGCGTCGTCGTTGACCGCGCCGACGAAGTGGCCGGCCAGCCGACGGGCGCCCTCGATGGTGGCGGCGTCGGCGAGCATGTCCCACCACATCGCGCGCTCGGTGTGCGCGATGCCCTGCGGGTCGAACACCCAGACCCGGCCGCTGCGTTCGCGCTCGGCGCGGGTGACGCTGTAGACGTCGGACTTGTTGGAGGTCAGCAGCACGCTGCCCTGGGCGCGCAGCACGCGGGGTACGGCGATGCCGGTGGACTTGCCGGCGCGCGGGGCCATCAGGTCCAGCTCCACGTCCTCGTAACTGGAGCGCAGTTCGGGGCCGTTCGGTTCGAGGTTGCCCAGCAGGTTGCCGGTCTCGTCCGGGTGCAGTCTGGCCGCCTTGGACAGGGACGGGCGCAGGGAGCGGGCCCGGTCGGCGGCTCCTTTGGGTAGCATGCCGGACAGTTCCTTGCGGCCCGCGAGGCCTTGGGGGCGCGACACCCGGCCGCGGACCATGATGACCAGCGTGACCACCAGGGCGACGAACACACCGAAGACCGTGGCGATGCCGGCCGTCACCATGCCGCTCGACGCGCTGGGCCACAGGGCCCCGGGGCCGGCCTGGACCAGGGTCTGAAGCGTCTTCAGGGAGAACGGCGGCGGGTTCCACCCCGCGCCGTCGGCCGCCGCGCCCAGCGTGCCGCCGAACCAGGCGCCGGCGAACGCGCCGCCGACGAGGACGGCGACGCCCGGGATGATCCAGGGCAGCAGGTCGTCTCCGGCCGAGTGACCCTTGCGCACGGGACGCGTGCTCATCGCGGAGATCCCTCCCTCTGCTTCATGAGGTTGAGTCCGTTGCCCGTCCAGCGGTTGTTGGTGTTGTGCAGGTCGCGTTCCGTGTCGGTGATGGACACCTTGATCGGAATGCCGGGACGGCCACCCACCTTGATCAGGAAACGGCCGCGGCCTGGCGGCTCCTCGTTCCCTCCGGTGCTGGCCCAGCCGGGCGGCGAGGACCAGGACGAGACGAGCTCGATCTCCCGCTCCGACATGCCGACGATCTCGCCCAGTTCCCGCATCTCGGTACGCGGCAGCCCGGCGCACACGACCATGCCGGCGCGCTCCACGAAGCCGCGCGCCTTGGCCCGGTCGGCCTCGCTGCCCAGTGCCTCGGCGTCCTTGAGCGTGTGCGTGATCTTGGCGTCGCCGAGTCCGAGGGAGCGGTTGAGCCGGGTCAGGGCGTCGATCCGCTCGACGATGCCGGAAGCGGCGCGCAGCGGCCGCCACAGCTCGTCCAGGACGGTGAAGAACCAGCGCTGCGGGGCGAGTCCGGCATCCGCGAGCGCGTGCGCGGCGGCCACCGTGCCGAGCCCGTCGGACCAGGCGGCCAGCATCGCCGCGGCGGTCAGCTGGGTGTCGGCCTCGCCGATGCGGGAGATGTCCACGCACACCGCGGGGGAGGCCGGGTCGATCCTGGTCGACGTCTCCGAGGCGAACGTGTCGCCGAGGGGGCCGTCCAGCACACCGAGAAGGGAGCGGTGCAGCGGGTCGACGGCCTCCCGGTAGCGCGCCACGTCACCGCGGTCCAGGGTCACGGCACGCACCCGGTCGGGCCCCTCGTCCAGCACGCGCAGCAGATCGGGCAGCAGCGGTGCGCGGCCCTTCTCGGCGCGTTCCGTCAGATGGTGCAGGCAGGCCGAGAGCACCGACTGCTCGTGGTCGTCCATCGGCCGGCCGCGCACGATCGTGATCAGCGCGGCGACCATGTTGAGGACGCGGCCGTGCGCCTCCGCCGCCAGCACGCGCCCGGCGTCACCGCCGATGCGCGCCGCGGCCTGGCCCATCGCGCCGGGGTCGAGCACGTTGATGCCGCCGACCCCGCGCCCGATGGAGATCACCTGGCCGCCGAGGGCCCGCACGGTGTCCGCGTAGTCGGGCTTCAGGTCGCCGAGCACCAGCGGGGTGACGCCGGTCGCCGCGAGGCCGATCAGGATCCGGTTGACCAGCGTCGACTTGCCGAGTCCTGGCATGCCGAGCATGAAGAGGGAGGGGTTGGAGATGTACCGGGCCCGGGTGAACCAGGAGATGGGGTCGCCGCAGACGGTGGCGCCGGTGTGCAGGTGCTGGCCGAGCGGTACGCCCGTCATCGGGGCGCCCGAGCCGGCCGCGAACGGCCACAGACCGCACGCCTGCACGGTGGTCGCCCGCCACATCGTGGGCGGATCGAGATGGCCGACCTGGCCGCCGCCCGGCCCGTACCAGCCCCGGGGCGGGGCCACGGCCGGGCGCTGGGGACGCTGCTTGCCGCTCACAGGGCCTCCCTGATCTGGTACGGGACGAGGGTGTGCTCCCAGGGCAGGATGCCGACCGGCAGCGTGCAGCTGAACGCGGACGCCTGCATGCGGTCGGCCGGGCGCATCAGGATGCGCGAGGACGCCTGGAGGTTGCGGACGGTGATCGCCGCGTCGTGGAGTTCCTGCTCGTTGTCGACCGTGACCGTCACCATCAGCGAGAACTCGACCAGACCGGCACCGGAGGCCTCCTCGGCCGCGGTCTGCTCGGCCGCCCGGATCTCGGAGCTGGCGCGGGCCTGGACCAGGCCGCCGCGTGACGACGCCATGAAGTGGGCGGCGCGGCGGTCGGCCTCCACGATCCGGGCGGAGGTCGCCGGGTCGATCGGCCGGTAGACGAGCGAGACCCGCTTGCGCCGGGTGCCGGGCGCCGGTTCGAGCAGGCCGCGCAGCACGCCGGAGCGGACGGTGCCGCGGGGCGCGAGGGTCAGCAGCCAGGTACGGGAGACGCCCGAGTCGTGCTTGTACGCGGTGACGGTCTCGACGGCGGCGGCCGGTCCTGAGTCCGCCCACTCCAGACCGGTGGTGTTCTGCTCCGCGCGCACGCTGAGCACGTCGGGTGCCACGGCCGGGTCGAAGGCCACCCGCACGACCTCGGAGATGCGCTCGGCCGACAGCGGGTACGCCGATCCGCCGCCCGCGGCGACCAGTCCGGACAGCAGACCGGGAAGCCGCATGGACAGGTCGGTGATGACGTCGTCGGTCTGCCGCTTGGGGCCGCCGGAGGGGCCGTAGGTGAGAGCGATGTACGTGTGCATCTCCGAGGAGGCGGTCGGGTAGCGCTCGACGACCTCCTCCATCACGGCACGGGCCGCGGCGGGCGCGTCGGGGGAGATGCGGGGCAGGACCTCGGCGGCGAGCCGGGTGCCGGTGTCGGGAGCGGTCTCGACGACGACCTGGGCGCCGCGCAGCCCGGGTTCGTGGGCGAGCCGGGACAGCCAGTCGCCCCAGGACGCCACCCAGATGTCCACCTGCTGGGGATCGACGAGGGAGCCGCCGTCGGGCTCGCAGGCGAGAACCAGGGTGTACAGGTTGCGGCCCGGGTGGTGGATCACGCCGAACGGCCGGTCGTAGGCGTCCCGCCCCTCGTACATCTTGGTGCGGGCGAGCAGTCCGGGCGGCTGGAACCGGCCGCCGGGGCGCCGGGACAGCGGTCCGGAGACGTAGGTGGTCGAGCCGTCCGCCTTGCGCTTCATCCAGCCGATGCGCAGGGCCAGGATCTGGTAGACGTTGCGGCCGTCCGCCGTGCGCAGCGCCAGCGGGGCGAGGCACAGGGCGGTGGGGATGAGCACCGCGATGGCCGCCGCCAGGGAGACCAGCGAAGCCAGCAGCGCCACGAGGAGACCGCCGAAGGCGACGACGGTTCCGAGCAGTCCCAGGGGACCGAGGCCGGGACGGCGCGGGCGTCGCCAGTTCCCGTAGGTGGGACGCGTCATGGCGTCGGAGGACATGGGGTTCTTCCTTCTTCCGGTCGGCCGACTTCAGCGTTGGGGGTGGGGCGGGCGGCCGGGCCGGTGCGCGGGCCCGGCCGCCCGTGTGAGGAACTACCGGCGGCTCACTGGTTGTGGCCCTTCATCCCGTCGTTGTCGTCCAGGGAGTTGGCCACCTCGCTGGCCGCGGCGACCGTGGTCTGCGCGACGACGGCGGCGGCCTGCACGGCCACGGCCGCACCAGCGGTGGCGGCACCGGCGGCCGCTCCGCCCGCGGCGCCCGCGGCACCTCCGGCGGAGCCGCCTGCTCCGCTCGCTCCGCCGCCCGCCGTCGGGGCGGCCCCTCCCTCGGACGGCGAGCCCTTCGGGCCGGAGCTGCCGGCTCCACCCGCGCCTCCGCCTCCACCGCTCCCTCCGCCTCCGCCCATGGCGCCGCCGGCGATGCTGACCGCACCGCTGGCCAGGCTGTTCGCGGCATTGAGAGCGACGGTGCCGCCGGAGGTGCTGCCGAGCGCGGCGGTCGCGGGGACGATCAGCTTCAGCAGGGCGGGGAGGGCGAAGACGGCCAGGATGAGCATGCCCATGCCTGCGATGACGTGGTTCAGGTTCTTTGTGTCAGCAGTCATGACGGTGGCTGAATAGATGATCAGAGCCGCCGCCGGTTTGTACAGGAGCCAGGCCGCAAGCCAGCCGGTGTGCTTCTTCCACCAGCCCTCGCCCCAGCCGGTCATGGAGGACACGGCGGCGAGGGGCAGAGTGCCCACCAGCATGATCAGTACCCCGATACGGATGTACATGAGGCAGATCTGGACGAAGGAGGAGAGCATGACCAGCAGGCCGAAGATGAGGACGAGACCTGGGGAGCTGAGGGTCATCACGCCCAGCATCTTGTTCGCGCTGTCGCCAAGATTGGATTTCGCGTAGATGTCCTCCGCGTACGCGTCGGAGGCTTTGGAGAGCGCCTGCACGACAGGCACGGCGAGTCCGCCGACCAGAAGCACCTTCCACATCCCCATGAAGGCCTGCTTCATGGGTTGGCCCTTCCGGTCGAGGGCCATTCTGATCGCGGCGACGAGCAGGCTCCCCACGGCTATGTAGCCGACCAGCCAACTGGTCACGTCGTTGATTTGCGCCGTGGTGTTGCTCGGGTCCCCGATGGTGATGTCCATCCAGACGCCGTTGAGGGCCTTCAGCGTCTCCGAGCAGGCCTCACCGATCGCTTGGGCGAAGGCCTCCACAGCACCGCTGGCCACGACCTTGCCACCCTCTTTCCAGGGGGCTTCGATGACGTCTCCGATGCACCCGAGAACGTCGCCTGATTTGCATTTCGACATCTCACTCCCCCCAAGTGACGAAACCGTCGGTACCGTCCACTCGCGACACACCACTGAGGACGCTGCCGTCAGGGTCGGGAACCACCTTCCAGTCGCCGTCCTGCCAGGCCAGCGTCACCGAGACGGAACCGTAGTTGGCGGAGCCCGAACCGTGCGCCAGGAACATGACCGTCGCCTGCTGCTTGTTGTAGGAGAGGACGGAGAAGCCGGCGTACGTCACACCGCTCGGCTGGCCCGAGACGGGTTTGTCCTTCTCCTTCGAGCGCTCCGCGACGAACGCGTCACGCCCCGGCCCCGGTACGACCTGCCGCTCGACGACGTCGCGCCAGCCCGGGAAGGCGAAATGGTCGCCGATGGCATGAGCGGCGAACACCGCACCCATGGGCGTGTGGGCGAAGCAAGACCAAACAGGACCGTCGAACTTGAGGGGGCCAGCCGTCTTGGACACCGGCACGAGGTCCGTGCCGTCGGCCTTCCATGAGACGTCCTTCGGCGGTGCCGTCGGCTTCTCCTGGTCGCTGTCGTCGGTGCGGCACCCGGCGGGCCGGTCGTCCTGCCCGCCGCCCCCGCCGCCATGGGTGCTGGACCCGCTCGGGGTCGGAGAAGGGGCGGCGTCCGGCGTTCCGCCGTCTCCGCGCATCAGCAGGGCGATGCCGCCGAAGACGACCAGTACCAGCAGGAACCCGGCCGACAGGAACCAGCCTCGCTGCTGCCAGAACGGCTGCTCCCACTCTCCGCTGCCCCCTCGGGACCGGCCGGAGTTCACCATGTCAGTGGTTCCCTTCTCTTGAGGCAGGGATCGGATCAGCCGAAGACGAAGGTGACGACGGGACCCGCGGTGGCCACCAGGACACAGCCGCCGAGGACCATGCCGAGTCGGCCCATGTGCTCCGACCCCTCTCCGCGGCGCATCGAGATCGCCATCATCGCGCCGGTGATCAGCACGCCGGCGACGCCCGCCGCGGTGCCGACCCAGGCGAGAAGACCGAGGACGGTGTTCACCTTGGAGGTGAGCTTGTCCGGAGCGTCCCGGGTCGGGTCGGGAATCTTGCCGTCCGCGAGAATGATGTAGGTGTGAGCCTTGGCGGCAAGTGCCTGGATCATGGGTTCTCCCCGATTGTGCTCGGCCGGCAGGCCGAGATCCTGCTTGAACGTCAAGTGGGCTGTGCGATAGAGGCTCGACGAGCCTGTCGAGTGAGACGGTTACGGGCAACAGCTGTAGTGATCTCTCACCGCACGGTGACGTGCCCGTGACAGAAGGTGCGCCGTGGTTGCGAAGTGGCTTGCCTGCGCGGCCTGATGGTGTCCCATCGGCCGTCGGCGTTAGAAGTCCAGACCCACGAACTGCACGATGGGTCCCGCACAGGCCGCGATGACACACGCGCCCAGCACGATGAGGTACTCCTTCAGATGCTCCTCGGCGTCACCTGTTTTCAGGGCGAGGGCCATGCGTGTGCCGACGATCATCACTCCTGCCACTCCCGCTGCGGTGGCCAGCCAGGCGATGTAGCCCAGGACTGTGTCCAGCTGCCCGGTGGTCGTGGACGGCGGGGTGTACGCGAGATCGGCCATCATCACACCGGCGTTCATCCGTCGCTCCTCACGTGTCCGTCGTATCCGTCTCGTGCAGGTGGTGCGGCGGCGAGTGCCGCCAGTTGGGAGATCTCCCGCGGCGGGGGGACGGTGAGGTCTCCCGTGCGCCAGGCGGGCATCCACGGCACCCGGTACACCTTTACCACCGAACCGATCACCTTGATCCGCTGGTTCAGCGGCCGGGGCAGCCGTCCTGGTGCGTCGGCGACCAGGGCGACGGCGATCAACTCCAGCCCGGGGGGCTGCTCCCCGCGCCGGAAGATGTCGAGCGTGCGCGAGACGGCCTGTAGTCCGGCGGCGTGGGTGCGAGCCACCAACACGGCGGCGTCCGGCCGGCCTTGGTCGGGCCTGGGCCAGGAGCGGCCGGCGTCGGCCCCGCCGAACACTGCTGCCAGCGTGGAGCAGCCGGCACCTCCGTGGGCACCCAACCAGACCAACTGACGTTCGTGGCGGACTGTTTCGATCCCGGTCGGGAACGGCATCGACCGCTCAGGCGGCGTCGTGGGCGTCGCGATGGGACCGCGAATCCAGATTTCCGGGCCGCCCGGCGGGCTCCCATATACCGACAACTCAACTCCCCCGTCGTGCGGTTGACGGCTATGCAGTCCGATTTTCACTGATGGAGAGGTGACAAGTATTGCCGTGGGAGCTTCTGGTGCAGGTTTGTGACCGGGTGGTTACCGGGCTGCGCACGGTTGACGGTGAGACTCAACTGGTCGTATCGCAGCATCACTTGGCATCGAGGGGAGCGGATGTCGAAGAGCGGGGGAGGGGCTGCGGCCTGGGTGGTCGGCGGCGTGGTCGCTGCGGTCGTCCTGCCGATGATCATGATGGTCGGGGTCAGTGGCAGCGGGAACGCCGAGGCCGACGGGAAGGGCGTCGGCGGTGGGCTGAAGAGCGGTTCGGTCAGACCCGAGTACGTCCCCTGGGTCCTCAAGGCCGGAGCCCTGTGCGACGCCATCAAACCCGCCGTCATAGCGGCCCAGATCGAGGCCGAATCCGGATGGAACCCCGACGCGGAGTCCCCGGTGGGCGCCCAGGGTCTGTCCCAGTTCATGCCCGGAACCTGGCCGAGCTGGGGCCGGGACGAGGACGGCAACGGGCAGGCCTCGCCGTTCGACCCGCCCGACGCGATCATGGCGCAGGGGCGCTACGACTGCGCGCTCGCCAGGGACGTCGAGGGGTACAAGAGCCGTGGACAGGCGTCCGGAGAGACCCTCGACCTGGCGCTGGCCGCGTACAACGCCGGCCCCGGAGCGATCCAGGAGTACCACGGCATACCGCCGTACACCGAGACGCAGAACTACGTCGTCCGCATCAAGTCGCTGATACCCAAGTACGAGTCGATCGACGACACACCGGGCACCATCCCGCCCGGCCAGAAGATGGCGATGCCGCTGAGCGGCAACCCACCGGTCACCTCGCCCTACGGGATGCGGCTCCACCCGATCCTGCACGTCTGGAAGCTCCACACCGGCATCGACTTCGGAGCGGCGGCCGGTACGCCGTTCCTCGCGGCCCGGGACGGGAAGGTGACATTCGCGGGCTGGTCCAACGGCTACGGCAACCGCGTGGTCATCTCGCACGGCACCGTCGACGGCAAGGAGATCTCCACCACCTACAACCACATGTCGGCCATCAACGTCTCCGTGGGGCAGGAGATCAAGGTGGGACAGCAGGTCGGCGCGGTGGGCTCCACCGGCTACTCGACCGGACCGCACGCCCACTTCGAGGTCATGGTGAACGGACAGTACGTGGATCCCGCACCCTGGCTGGGGCTGAAGTGACGGACAGCGCAACGGAGAAGGAAGCGGAAAGGGAAAGGAGTGACGCGATGAGGATGCGCGGCGTACGAGCCGGACACCGGTCCGCGACCGCCCTGCTCACGGCGGTCGCCGGACTGACCCTGCTGGCAGGGTGCGGACTGCCGGACCATCGCGTCGACGACGCCAGGCCGGGCGGTTCCGCGTCGGCGACCCCCTCCTTCGTCCCCAAGGCGCCTCTGCCGTCCGGGAAGGCGCTCGGTCCCGACGCCCACATCGCGGACCCGGGCGGCGTGAAGGGCACCGACGCCGGAGCCGTCGCCAAGGCCTGGGCGGAGCTGGCGTACAACTACGACACCAAGTACGACAGCGGCCCCCACGACGCGGTGCTGCGCGCCTCGCGCTGGCTCACGGAGCGCGAGGCGAAGGCCGAGAGCCGGTACCGGCCCGAGAGCGGGCCCGGGTACCAGTGGATCACCTGGGCCAAGCACCGCGCCTGGACCACGGTGACCGTCACCAGCGAGCTCGAGGACGACGCGCCGGTCGACAGCGACACGGTCGCCTACCGTTCCCTCGTCGTCGAGGGACGCGCGCACGGCCGGGACGGCTGGTCGGGCACCGGACCGCGCCTCAACGCCTACGTCAAGCTGGTACGTTCGACGGTCGGCACGCCATGGCGCGTGGACGACGTGACGGTCGTCGAGGCCGCGATCCCACCGAGCCGCGACACGTCGTCGGCGCCCGCGGACTCGTCGTCCGACACTTCTGGCCAGTGAGGGAACCGATGTCCAGATTCAGTCGCAGGCGCCAGAAGGACCAGCCGGTGCCGGAGCAGGTCTCCGTCCCCGGGGTGCGGCCCATGGAGGTGCACGTCGCGCCCGACGGGAGCGCCGCGGTCGGGGGCCTGCCGGTCGTGCCGGTCCCCGGTGAGAGCGTCCAGGACGCGGTGCTGAACTACCTGCACCGCCTGGTCCTCGCCACCGGCCACCCGGTCGCCGTCACGATCCACGACGAACGGATCGGCTACAGCACGCCGATCCAGGTGATGGCGGACGGATCGAGCGCTTTCACGGGATCGCCCGTCCCGCTGCCCGGAAGGACCACGGCGGGCGCGGCCCCGCAGCCGCAGGCGTCACCCACCGCGACACCGGAGGCGCCACGCGCCGCGACACCGGAGGCGCCACGCGTCGGGACACCGGAAGCGGCGCCCGTCCCGACGCCGTACGGGGCACCGGCCCCGAAGCCGTACGGGGCGCCCGCCCCGGCACCGTACGGGTCGCCCGCCCCGGCACCTGACGCGGCGGCACCGCTCGCCGCGGCCCCCGCGCCGCAGCGGCGGGACAAGGCGACGCGGGCGCTGCGGGCGGTGCCCGATCCGGAACCCGCACAGTCCTCCACCGAGTCCGCCGCCGAGTCCGCATCCGAGTCCTCCGTGCAGCCGTCCGCGCAGTCCTCGGCACAGCCCACCGTGCAGCCGGGCGTGCCTGCCGCCGCGCAGAACGGCGCGGCACCGGCGCCCGTCCCCCTCGCCCCGTCCGCGCAGTCCGCGGCTCCCGCCCGAGCGGCGACCCCGGCGGGGGTGACGGTGCCTTCCCTCCTCGCCGAGCCCGTCCGGCGGATCAACGAGGCCGTGAGCATGGGCCGGATAGAGTCCGCCGCGGCGATGGCGGAGCAGACCATCGCGTCGGCGACGCAGACGCTCGGGGCGGACCACGGCGAGGTGCTGCAGCTGCGCGAACTCGCGGCCTACATCGCCTATCTGGCGGGCGACGCGCAGCGCTCCTTCGCGCAGTCCATGGAGGTCGCACGCGTCCGGCGGCGCCACGACGACGAGCGGGCGTTCGCCAGCGTACAGAGCGCCGCGGCCGCCTGGCGGGCCCTGCGGGACCCGGCTCAGGGTCTGGCCCTGGGGCATGAACTGATCGCTCTGTGGAGCGACATGGCGGCCGGCGGGGGCCCCGCCGCGGCCGATCCGGCTCAACTCGACGCCGTGCGCGCCCGCATGGCCCGCCTCGCCGAGCGCGCCCGCACACAGCCCGGTGGCGAGATGCCGAGGGGGAACTCCCATGTCTCGGGCGGGTGACCACCAGCCCGTCGGGCAGGGTGGCGAGCGAGGCGCCGGGCGCGCCACCGAGCGGGGCGGCGAGCGGGGCGTGGAGAAGGTCGCCGAGCAGGGCGGCCGGCGGGGCGTCGGGCGCGCCGGCGACCGAGGCGGTCGCCGTGCGGCGGCCGCCCGTCTGCGTCCCCGTCCGCCGCGGCTCCGGCTCGAGGTGACCGTCAACGAGTACAACGGGACGGTCAGTTGGCGGGTCGTCTCGCCGGGCCGGCTGGGACGCCCGGGGCGCGGCCGGGCCGCGGACGGCCGGACGAGGCCGCGTACGAGCGAGGCGTCCATCGAGCGCTCCCGTGCGGCGGCACTGCGCGCGGCGGGACTCGGGCCGCACGCGCCCACCAGGGGCGCCGCTCCGATTCCCGTGAACCCCGCCCCGGTGTACGCGGTCGTCGAGGCGAGCGTGGCGTCACTGCCGCCGGAACAGCGGCAGGGGCACCTGGCACGGGTCAGCATGCTCCGTTCGCAGGTTGCGGGCGATCTCTCCCGCGCCGCCCGCATGCCGTCGTCCGTGGCGGCCCGCCTGCGTCCGGCCGCCTCACCCGCCCAGCTCCACGCGCTGTCGGCCGCACGGACCGCCTCCTCCTCCCGACTGGCGGCGGACCGGGCCGCGGGCGGACCCGCCGCCCCGAGCCGTACGCCCTCGACGGGCGCCCCGCCGGCAGCCCGCCGGCACGGATGACGGGACGCGACGGCCTGTCCCGCCCGTTACCGCCGGCCTGCCCCACCCGTTACCGCCGGCCTGTCCCGCCCGTTACCGCCGGCCTGTCCCGCCCGTTACGCGGGCATGTCCGGCAGTGGTGCCCGGCTTCTGGGACGAGGCTGTGACGTCGCGGTGACGCGTGAGCCGAGTGAAGCGGACAGACTTGCTGGTACGACGGGTGAGACCGGTTCGCGGCGCCCTGGGGAGTGAGGAAATCCGATGTCTCGTCTCAGCTTCGAGAAGAAGCGGGCGCAGCAGCCCGAGGCGGCGCATCCGGCGGTGGTATCCGTCCGGGTACTCGGCGCGGACCGCGCGTGGGTGGACGGGACGCCGGTGGCGGCGGCACCGGACGAGGAGATCCAGCAGGCCGTCCTGAACCACCTCCAGCGCCTCGCCATCAGCATCGGCGTCCCGATACACGCCACCGTCCACGACGACCGCGCCGGCTGCGTGGTCCCCCTGGAGGTCTCGGCCGACGGCGCCAGCCGGGTGGCGGGGGAGCCGGTACGGGTGACCCGGCCGGCGGCGCCGGGCACGGTGCAGGCCCCGACGGGGGTGTTCGGACCGGCACCCATCATGGACACACCCACCCCTCGCCCGGCGCCCCCCGAGCCCGTACACGCCTCCGCGCCCGTACGCACTCCCGCGCCGGCAAGCGTCCCCGAGCCCATGAGCCTCCCCGAGCCCACCCCCGCACGAACCGCCGAACCCGCTCCTGCTCCTGCACCTGCACCTGCACTTGCTCCCGCTCCCAAGTCCGTCCCGGACTTCGAGGCCACCGCCCCGACGACCTCCACCCCCACCCCCGCGCGCGGCTTCGACGCCGTCGCCGAGGAGGTGCTGGGGGACGAGCCCGTGACCGAGACGGCGGAGGGCGCCGAGTTGCTCACCGAGCCGATGGCGCGGATCAACGAGGCCGTGCGCAGCGGTCGTATCGAGGTGGCGGCCGAACTCGCTGACCGGACCGTGGCCGAGGCGGCCGGTGTGCTGGGGCCGGATCACCGTGAGGTGCTGCACCTGCGGGAACTGGTCGCGTACATCACCTACCTGGCGGGCGACCCGGTCCGTTCGTTCCGGCTGTCCCTGGACCTGGCCCGGCAGCGGCGCCGGGCGCGGGACGCGGAGGCGGCCTACGGCAATGTGCAGAGCGCGGCCACCGCCTGGCGCGCCGTACGCGATCCGGAGGAGGGGCTGCGGCTGGGCCAGGACCTGATCTCCCTGTGGACCGACCTCAGCACCGAGCCCGGCCCCGCCGCCGACGACCCGTACCCGCTGGAGTCCGCCCGCGCCCGCATGATCCGCCTGACGGACCGGGCCGCCAAGGCGACGGCAGCCCGGCCGTAACGAGCCGAACGACCACTCGGCCGAACGACTACTGCACGCAGAACTCATTGCCCTCAGGGTCGGCCATCACCACCCACTCACCCCCGGGCTCCTTCACCTCACGCACCACCTGCGCCCCCAACCCCTTCAGCCGCGCCACCTCATCCGCCCGCCGGTCCGCACCGACGTGCACATCGAGGTGAAGCCGGTTCTTCCCCGCCTTCGCCTCCGGTACCCGCTGGAACAACAGCCGCCGCCCGGTGCCGGTGCCGGTGTTCGGGTCATACGGATCCTCCGGAACCTGTCAAAGCGATCAAGGCAGGTAGATCGTTCTAACGCTGTGCCGGGATCAGTGGGCCGTATGGTGCCGGCTTGTTGATCCAGGCCGCT